>PSRI01000118.1 GCA_003175935.1 Bacteroidota bacterium | reverse complement strand
TTTACATTTTCGATTTCCATTTTATTTTCCAAACTTGTATTTAGTAACGACTTCTTCGGGCGTAGGGACAACAATATTTCCACGAATGATGATAAGACAAGTTCCCCAATTATGAATATCGAAACTAATACGAGGAATTTGATGTAAAATATCAATTTCTCCCCAATATTGGGTATCAAGCCTACTCAGCAATTCCTGCTCAGAAAGTTGTACCACGGTGACATCACCATCTTCGCTGTGGTGAATTACAATATAGTCGCTCATCATGACTCCTAAAGTTATATACTATTTTATGACCGCTTATAAAGTATGTCAAGGGTTGTTTTATGATAAATAATACAAAGATAACCTAACTCATGTTTGGAGCATATATATGAGACTATTCGAACTTAATGTGGCATTAGATGAAGGTCCTAAACAAGACAAGGCCGTTGAACTTTTTCGTCAAAACTTACCACTGCGACAACAACAAGGTGATAAAGCCTTTAGACATGCTATTATAAATGCTCTAATGGCCGAATTTGGACTATCATTAGCACATGCCGCCAATCTATATAATTATGCTCGACAAAAAGAAAATCTACCAGATTTAGGTGTTGCAGCAAAAAGAGCAGCAGCAGGATTACCACCAATAACTCGTGGCGGTGGAAGAGCAGCACCTCCGGGTGAACTCCCAGGTGCGGCGCCTGCAGATATAGCAGCACCTCCGGGTGAATTGCCACCTACTCAACCAAATGAAATCCCTCCCGAACCAGTTACTCCGCCAGCAGGTCCGATGACAAAAACAACTGATTCAAAACAACTCGTAAAAGATACTGAAAAATATGATGGTGTCACTGACGAAGATGATATTGAATGGGAACGCTATATAGATGAAGGCGTTTTAGAATTGAGTTGGGGATTACAATATCAAGGCATGACAGCTGAACAAGCAATGGAAGAATATTCTCAAGAAGTTAACGATGCAAACAAAGTTCTTGAAAAACTTGCTCATAAATATCGTGATAGGGTAAAGAGATTTAGACCCCAGACCGTGGAAAAAGCTCAAAAATCAGATCAATTAAAAGGAAATGCTCCTTCAAAAGAAATTCAATATCTAAATGGTGATATTGAATTTTCATTATAAAGGTAGAATAAATGAAGTTAGGCGAAATCAAGTCATTAAGTAACGGACAAAAATGGGCCAAATTCAATGGTAGACTTTTATTACTAGGATTTGGTAGCGTAGGACAAACAATGTTACCTATGTTCCTACGTCATATACAATGCGATCCAAGACAAATAACTGTTCTCGAAAAAGATAATACCTTAGACCTATTTCATGAAAAATTTGGTCATACAGGTATAAAATATATTATCAAAGAAATCGTCGAAGAAAATATGGATCAAGTTCTTTCAGAATATCTTGGTCCCGGTGATCTTCTCATCAATTTAGCTCTAAATATCGATGGCATTGAAATTGTCTTATGGTGTTTAGAACATGGAGTATTATACACAGACACTTCAATCGAACGTTGGCCGGATAGACCGGATGAAGCAATACCACGTCTAGAAGATAGAACCCTTTATATTACTCATCAGAAACTTAGAGCAGCGACAGCAAAATATAAAGGAAGGGCAGCAACATCATTGGTTACAAATGGTGCTAATCCAGGATTGGTTAGCCATTTTACCAAAGCAGCTCTAATCGATATTGCTGAAGCAATGAATTTAGATTTTCAAGAACCACAAACAAAAGAAGAATGGGCATTGCTTATGGAAGCAACTGGAACTAAAGTAGTTCACATTGCTGAAAGAGATACACAAGTTCTCGACGTTCCAAAAGTGAAAGGTGAGTTTGTCAATACCTGGTCATGTGAAGGTTTCTGGGCAGAAGGAAGGGCACCATCGGAAATGGGATGGGGAACACACGAAAACATTTGTCCAGAAAACGGTTTTATACATAGAGAAGGACCTCAGAATGCTGCATACTTGGCTCAACCCGGTGTAGCAACATTGGTCAAATCTTGGGTTCCATTCGGTGGCTCATACAACGGATTTGTTATTCAACACAGTGAAGCAATTACTATTTCAGATTATTTTACAGTATGGGAAAATGGTGAAGCACGTTTTAGACCCACTGTCCATTATGCTTATTGTCCATGTGATTCAACCATCGCTTCTGCGCATGAATTTCGTGGTAGAGAATTAAGAATACAAGACAGAAAAAGAGTTGCTAAAACAGAAATTATTTCCGGAATTGATGAGCTTGGTGTGTTACTATTAGGACACGGTCTAAATGGTTGGTGGTATGGATCACAACTTGGAATCAAAGAAGCATTTGAATTACTTCCAGGAGAAGGTCCTACATCAATTCAAGTAGCAGTGAATATGTTAGCTGGAATCGTCTGGATGATCAATAATCCAATGATGGGATATATTGAACCAGATTATCTCCCATGGAAAGAAATTATTGAAATGTCGCGACCATATCTAGGACCAATCGCGAGTGTTCCTACAAATTGGTCTCCATTACAAGATAGAACATCTCTATTCCAAGCTAAAATTGATACAAAGAATCCTTGGCGTTTTGAAAACTTTAGAGTAATATCATGAAACTAACAGAAATCACCGGCGTGACAAGCGGTAGTAGGGCATTGGATGCCTATATAAAGACACAACAAAAAAAAGATAAAACAGTAAGACCAGTATCAAACACAGAAAGAACACGAGACTCAAAAGAAAAACAGAAAGACAAAGATGATCCGAAAGGACAACACATAGATACATATGCATAATTAAAAAGCCCCATTCGGGGCTTTTATTTTGTACGTTCAAATTCATTATCTAAAAAAGTACCAACATTACCATAAAGTTTTATCATGAGAGCATCACTATCAGAAAATAGCACTAATTTAGTTGTTGAAAGAAAATAAGGATATTTTATTGCCTTCGCTAAACCAAGTAAATGTCTTGGTTTTAAAACAAAATCAATAGAAAAAGGATATGGAGTAAATACATCTCTTATATTATTATATCCGTAATAAGATAATCTCAAAGATGATTCATGCAGAAAAAAATCTGCATATAATGATTCGATTGTACTATCAGCAAATTTTTTCTTGCAATTTTTAACTTCTTCAATAATTGCTAGTTTGAGTGGATCCATAAAGATATTTACCACTCAAACTAATCATTCATCTTCATTCTCTGTTAGTAATTCGCCACCAGTTAATTTGTAAACAGAAAAATCTTTTGTTTTGAACATCTTATTCAAACGCTCAGCCAAATTAAATGCATGTCCTGGATTTGAAAAACTTACCTTCTTATATTTTGGACCCGGATAACTTATTAGATGGTTTAGAGTTCTAAGATTGATTGGTTTTCCTTTATGAAAAACTGCATAAATGGCTTCTGCTTCTAAGACCTGTTCTGCCTTATAATTCTTGGTGTTTACATTCTCGAGGATAATTGTAGGTTTAGGTCTCGCCACGATATGTCTCCATTATGTCTATAGTTATTTATCAAATTCAATAGTATAGAATGGTTTTCAATTTGATAAATATAAGCATGAAGGCAACCGACTTTTTATCTGAAAATGACCAACTTAATCTACCAGGTGTATTTTCTGGCAAATATGCTGTTTTAATTGATGGTCGTCCTTGGAAGAAAAAAGGTAAGTTAATACCTTTTGATAGTGCTGTCAAAGCAAAAGCAGCAGCTGAAACTATTCAACATAAACATGGTAAATTTACACAAATAGTACCATTTGAAGTAGCAATAAAATGGTAAAAATAAAGGGGCATAAGCCCCTTTAAAATGCTCCACCATCGAGGTTTATTTTTATTGTTTCCTCGATTGGCTTCACTTCTTCTAGCCGAATCACTTCGTGTGATTTTTGTTGTAATTCGTAGATTTCTTTCAATAATTCTTTTGCGTCTTCAAGTGTAATTCGTAACTCAGGCGATTTCCACTTTTCAGCGTTCCTCACCCTCATTTCTAGTTTGCTTACTTCGGTCATTTTTCTCCTTACGAATCTTCCCTAATAAAAAACGCATTTCCTTTTCCGTCTTATATGGACCCAAATATTCATAAGCTTGCAATGTGGAGAGTTTGGGGCAGAATGCTGGCATCCAATTCTTCGGAAAATGTAAGCAGTAATATCCAGCAGAATAAAATATTTCGCTGCCTGCTTTTTTACTGAATAACGGTAAGCTATTTCCAGGAATAACTATTTCAAACGGACCATCAAAATCAACAGGAAATCCCTTGATAAAATAATCCCTTTTAACTTCATCTTCCCTTTCATCTTCTACTATATGTGAAAATACATCTTCTTTGAAATAATCATTAATTTCTTGTTTCGAGGTAAAGTTTCTCTTAACATTTTTTACCATCAAAGTGTATTTGTCTTTTACAGAAGTGAGTAAACCGACACGCTCATCGCTATCAGATAAAACTAACCAACTTGTCTCTGTTATCGATTTCAATCGTGTAGGCATTACACAGTTACCTCCTCAGCATTATATTTAGCCTTCAAGAAAGGCACAAATTGTTGGGCGTTATCTTGTATCCTCTTTAATCCCCAGCGTCCACAAAACTTCATAAAGTTCAATCCAATCTCAGGAGCAGGAATTGCCTCACGTGCAATTTGTTCTTTGACAATCCTCTCACAGCCTTCTCTAATATTATCGGGTTGAGCATTCAAATCTATCAGAATCCTATTGCGCTCATATGCAT
Source organism: Bacteroidota bacterium (assembly GCA_003175935.1). Classification (GTDB taxonomy): domain Bacteria; phylum Bacteroidota; class Bacteroidia; order Chitinophagales; family Chitinophagaceae; genus PSRI01. The sequence continues at coordinate 1,040 of PSRI01000118.1, read as the reverse complement.
CTTTTACTCTTTGTTCTTGTTTGTTATGATCAACCCATTTTTGCAACATAAAGTTATTCCACGAATAACCTTTTCCATTCCTATCTTCGTATGCTTCTCGAATTCCAACTGAATTCTTTGTTCCCTTTTCACGTACCTTTGGATAAGCACTGAAAATATTATCAGTAGCATCGCCTCTAATAATTTTTAGGAAAAGAGCATACTTATACCATTCCGGGTCTGGAACAAAATCCGGGTCTGGTTTCAAATCGGTAAGTTTACCATCTTTTAACGTAAATCGCATATTCTTACCATTGTCATTTGTTACGCGTTCGTGCGTGATAAGAATATTTTTGATTGGATCGTAAATCTTTACATTTGGTGCAAGTAACTGATAGAAATCACTATCAGAACTCACCAATGTATGATTATCATCGGGATGCATTCTAATCCAACAAGCAATCATATCATCTGCTTCTGCTTCCGGATTTTGCAATACCGTTACATTAGTCTTTTCATTCAACAATGTAACTAAATCTTCAAATGCTTCAGTTAATATTTCTTGGTCTTCTTGTTCCTTTTGAGTCATCTGAGCATAAACAATTCTTCTATTTGCTTTATACTCGGGGTATACGTTTCTTCTCCAACTACGCCCTTCAATAAAGAAAACAGCGTGCGTAGCATTAAATTGAGTCCATTCTTTCTTGAGACTATATAAAATAAGATGGAAAGATAATCCGATCATAGAATCTAATCCGGCAGACGGATTAGTCATGTGTATCGATCTATGAAATAGATTAAATCCATCACAGAGTACAAACTCACGTGCCATATTAATATGCTCTTCTTCCTTTTGGCAAATCGCCAGATTGACTATTTAGGTTTGATTCAGAATCTTCGGTAAATGTGCCTAAACCATCAAAGGTTTCTAGCGCAACATTTCTACAAACTTCCATGAACCAAAGATTTATAACTTGGTCTGGTTTAGGTGCTGTATATCCAGCTTTCTCAAGCTCTTCAATGAACTTATCGTTCCAATCAAGTTCAAATGCACCTTCCTC
>PSRI01000241.1 GCA_003175935.1 Bacteroidota bacterium | reverse complement strand
ATAAAAATTCCTACAGATTCTTCACAAATCATTTCTGCGATTGGAGAAGATAGTTCACATTCTGTATGGATTGGGATGCGCTCAGGGAAGATATTTTCAATAACAGGTCGCATCGTGCAGGAATTTACTCCGCAGGAAGGAGTTCCTAAAAAAATGATCACATCTTTTCTCGAAGATAAAAGAGGAAGGCTTTGGTATTCTACTGGAGATGAAGGCGTCTATTGTCTTTCAAATAAGCTTATTTATAATATTAATACTGATGATGGTTTAAGTGACAATTATGTCTATTGTCTTACGCATACCAACTCATCGGAAATCCTGGCAGGTACCGACAGAGGAATTTCTTTCATAGAATTTCTTCCGGGAAATAAAAAACGTATTTCAAAAGTTACCTCAATGGATGGGCTGCCGGATAATATTGTTCGTGTAATATATCCTTCAACAGAAGCTGATAAATTCTGGATTGGAATGCAGGATAAGGGTGTAGCACTTTTTAGTTTCAGCAATCACCGTATCATTTCCAACTCTGCCACACCGAACTGGCGTTATGGACAGGTTAACGATATCATTGAAGTGGGAGATCAGCTTTGGATAGCTACTGAAGAAAAAGGCATTATTCAAATGCATATCGGGGCTGATGGCACATTAAGTTTTATTAAGGAGCTCAATGAATGGCCCAAGGTTTCTTCATTGGCGAGGGATCCCGAAGGAAATATTTGGCTGGCAGCTAAAGGAGATCTGATAAAGAGTAATTCAGGAAGATGGAGGTTTATCAATGAATTCGACAATATAAAATTCAAGAAGATCCATTGCATATTATCAGATCAAAATAACGATTTATGGTTTACTCCTGATGCAAGTCTTGTAAGATTGAAAATGCAAAACGGTGTCGCCGTATCCAAACGCATTTATCACGTAACGGACCCGGGTAGGCATATTGATATTACGGCTTTATATCAGGATATCTATGGAAGAATATGGGTGGGCACTATGGGAGAAGGCGCTTTTATCCTTGATCCCAATACCGGCGGATTTAGAAAGCTCAGTGAAAATAATATTACCAAAGGAGGTCATATACTGTCTATAAGTGGTAAGGGAAATGAAGTTTGGATTTCGAGCCTGAGCGGTGTTACAAAATGTTCTTTAAAAACTACGGCCACGGATATACGCACCAATTTGGACTTTCAAAATTTCACTGGAAAAGTACTTGGAAGTAGTTATGTGTACGATGTGTTCATTGATTCCAAAAGCAGGGTATGGCTCGCGACTGATGGAGCAGGGGCGATCATGATTTCAAAAGGAAAGGCGCAATCATTTGGTGCAAATGAAGGGCTCAAAGGGAATGTTGTTTATTCGATTACGGAAGATATTTATTGTAATATTTGGATGAGTACATTGAGTACCGGACTTTATCGATATGATGGTACGGCCTTCGCGAATTTTTCCATTACCGAAGGGTTAAGTGATCTCTCTGTTTCATCTTGTATGGCTTCTAAAGATGGAAGACTCGTTGTAGTTACCAAAAAGGGAATTGATATTCTCGATTGCAGGACGGGCCAATTTTTAAATTATGGAAAGGAGAGTGGTATCAAACAAATTCAAAGTAATCTGAATGCCGTTACAAAAGATAAATCAGGAAATACATGGATCGGAACCGACGATGGAATTGTAATGTACAGACCAGGTCACTGGAGAGGAAGGGAGGGTCCGACCGTGCAAATAACCGATGTGGCCCTTTTTCAAAATTCCGTAGATACTACTGACCGCAAAGACTTTAATTATTCAGAAAACAATTTTACTTTTTCATTTATGGGATTGTATTATACGAATCCTGACAAAGTAAAATATCAGTACATTCTGGATGGATATAACAAACATTGGTCCCTCACCAGTGATCAGAATATTAATTTTCCCAAACTGGGACCAGGAACCTATACATTCCGCGTTAGGTCTTCAACTACCAGCAATTTCAGGTACTCCGATGAGTCATCTTTTCAATTTGAAATTGAAGAGCCCATTTGGAGAAGGTGGTGGGTTATACTTTGGATTTGTCTCCTGGTTGTGGGGGTGGTTTATTTATTTATAAGGTCCAGGTACAAAAGGATGCGCAGATTGGAGGGATTGAAGAAGGAAAAAATTGAATTCGAATTTGAAACCCTCAAAAGCCAGGTCAATCCACATTTCCTGTTTAATAGTTTTAATACACTAATCAATGTAATTGAGGAAGATCCAAAGCTGGCAGTAGAATATGTAGAAACTTTGTCTCAATTCTATCGCAATATGCTCTCGTACAGAAGTAAGGATTTAATTACCCTTGGCGAAGAGCTAAATTTACTTCGAACATACATTTTCCTTCAGCAAAAACGTTATGGAAAGGCTTTAGGATTTAGTGTGGATGTGAACGGAGAAGAGGAGCAGGAAACATATTTACCGCCGCTCACACTCCAGTTGCTGGCCGAGAACGCGGTAAAGCATAATGCCATTTCAAGGGAAACGCCACTGAAATTTGAAGTAGTAGCATCTGATGGGCATTTAATCATCAAAAATAATATCAATCCTAAATTGACACCAGAAAGAGGAGAGGGGGTTGGGCTCGAAAATATCGCACACAGGTATCGTTTGCTGACCAACCAGAGCGTGGAATTTCACGTAGTGGGAAATGAATTTGTAGTAACACTTCCCCTATTGAAAGCTCAATAATTATCATATGGAATTCCTGATTATCGAAGACGAAGAGCCAGCAGTAAAACGACTGGTAAAATTGATGAATGAAATTGCACCCGACGCAAAGTTGGTTGACAGTATTGTGAGCGTTCAATCGGCCATCAATTGGTTTTCGAATAACAAAATGCCGGATCTGATTTTTATGGACATCAATCTTGCAGATGGATTGAGTCTTGAAATTTTCAAAAAAGTAAATATTTCCTGTCCTGTTATTTTTACAACTGCGTACGAACAATATGCCATTGAAGCTTTCAAAGTAAACAGTATCGATTACCTGTTGAAGCCGGTTAAAAAAGAAGATGTAGAAAGCGCTTTAAAAAAGCTTGAAGCAATTCGTGCTAAGAGCAATACGGAAGTCGACTACAAATCATTGCTCGGTAATCTCAATGTAATTCCCAAAGAATATCGGAAACGTTTTGTAATTCGCTTCGGTGAGCACATCAAAACTGTGACAAGCGCAGAAATCGCCTATTTTTTTACTGAGAATAAAGCAAATTTTCTTTGTACGCATGAAGGTCGCCGCTACCCGGTCGAATTTCACCTCGATGAACTTGAAGAAATGCTTGATCCTGAAATCTTCTTCCGCATTAATCGTCAATTTATCATCTGCATTCATGCAATTGACGAAATGAAATCATATTCAAAGTCCCGTGTGAATATTAAAATGAAACCGCCCACCAATCATGATACCATCGTGAGTGTGGAACGTTCTGCTTCTTTTAAACAGTGGTTAGGTGGCGAAAAATTCACAGATTGATTCAACCCCCTATTTTTCCCCTTTAGCTTAGGATAATACCCGACCGGAACTTTGCTTTTCTAACTCCCTGTTTTACAGCGTAGATTTACAAATTAAAGCAGAGCTATGAAAAAAGTGAGGATCATTCTCATTGTTATATTAGTGTTAATCCTGGCAGGTGGCGCCGCAGTTTATTATGTATTTAACAAGCCTCACAGAGATGTAGAAGGTGAAAAAGCATTGCAGGTTGCGGCCAATGACCTGTTCAAAAACTATACTCAAAACGAAAAGCAATCCAATTCAAACTATTTAGACAAGGCTTTGGAAGTGGAAGGCAGAATAGAAGAAGTTAGAACCAACCAGGATAATAAAACTGTCGTTGTATTCAAGACAGACGATCCTATATATGGTGTCGTGTGCACTTTCAAAACCAGCCTTGCTAACCTGGGAAACGGCTCAGATATTACCGTTAAAGGCTTATGCTCAGGATATGATGGCAACGACGTAAAATTGAGAGATTGCGTTTTGGTGCATCCGAAATAAATTCCAGAAATAATTTCAATTCTATCTGCTACATCCCACATCTGAGTCTCAAAAGAATTTTCGTTACTTATCCCGCTTGGCAACCTAAGAAATAAGTCTCTCGTATTGGAGAGGAGAAATGATCTGTGAGGTTTAAAAAATCTAAGAACCAATGAAAAGAATTTATTTATTCGCGATACTTTTTTTGATGGTGAATGCCACCAGAAGTCAGGATATCCAAATGACAAGAACTGGTAAGATTAATTTTCATGCCGGTACAGCACTTGAAGACATTGATGCTGCTAACAATGAAGTGACCAGCATCATTAATAAGAAAACCGGGGAAATAGTATTTAATGTACTGGTAAAAAGTTTTCATTTGAGAAGAGCTCTCATGGAAGAGCATTTCAACGAAAACTATATGGAGAGTGATAAATATCCCAAATCAACATTTAACGGAAAAATTGCCAATCTCTCTTCAGTTCCCCTCGACAAAGATGGTACGTATAAAATAACTGTTGATGGTGATATCACTATTCACAATGTAACGAAAAAAATTTCGGTGCCCGGAACCATAACAGTTGAGGGTGGAAAAATATCAGCTACTTCTGAATTCAAATTAAAACCTGAAGATTTCAATATTCAGATTCCAGGAATTGTATCAAACAAAATAGCGAAAGAAGTACAGGTTGTTATTGATTGCAAATACGAGCCGCGATCCTGAGTAATATAAACGGAATTGAATCTAAAATAAATCAAATGAAATACAGGCTTCTTTTAACCCTTTTAATTTTATCCACTGGAAAGCTGATTGCTCAACAAAAAGATACGACCGATCTCATGAGCATGCTCGAGAAAGAATCAAATAGTGAACATCAAACCAAATATGCCACTGCAACGTTTAAGACTACCCGAATTATTAACGGACATTCCATTGAAAATGTTGGTGCAGGGGTTCTTGATGTAAAAATCTCACACCGCTTCGGGAGCGTAAAAGATGGATGGTCCACATTCTTCGGGTTGGATCAGGCAGATACGAGGATTGGAATGGATTACGGTATCAATAGCTGGTTAATGGTAGGTGGAGGGAGAAGCAGCGCCTATGGAACTTTTGATGGATTCTTTAAGGCAAAATTACTCCGACAATCAACGGGTGAAAAGAAAAGCCCGATTGCAATAAGCATTATGGCTGATGTAGCTGTCAACACAATTTCATGGTACAACAGGATTGATGATGACAGTTTAAGAAGTGAATTTAATAATCGTCTTTCTTATACAGGGCAAATATTGATTGCAAGAAAATTCAGTGAAGGACTATCATTGCAGCTAACACCAACAATTATACATTTCAATTTAACCCCTCCTCCTCCGGGGAAAAATCCGCCACTTACTTATGATGGCGAACACAGAAACATAGTTGCTTTTGGTTTTGGAGGTCGTCAAAAAATTTCAAAACGGGCGAGCTTTAATGTAGAATACTATTATCAACTTCCCGATCATAAGCTCGGCTGGTCCGAAAATTCATTTAGTGTGGGATTTGATATTGAAACCGGAGGTCACGTGTTCCAATTTATGTTCTCGAATAGTAATCTCATTGCTGAACCTTTATTCATTCCACAAACAACCGACAGTTGGGGCAAAGGCCAGTGGCATATTGGATTTAATATTTCGAGAGTATTTACAGTGGCTCATCCTAAAACAAAGAGCTAGCCCTTGCTACCTAAAATAAATATACCAGGACCGGACAAATTGTTGCGGTCCTATTTTTTTAATTCAATCCTTTTTCCTTCTCTGGCTGAACGTCTTGCTGCATCGAGAATCCGCACGACTATTAGATTATTCTCAAGTGATGAAAGATCATTTGTTTCATTTATCTCACCCTTAAGAGCAGCAGCCAGGTAAATAAGGTTATCGCGATATGGTGCCGGGTTAACATTCACCTTATATAAACTATCCTTTTGTTTTTCTTCCAGGACATTTGCATTGAGTGCATGCAGGTATGCTGATTGACTAAATACTTCCAAATCCTTAATTCCATATGGCCAGTTCCATGAAGCTTCTATTATTCCTGTAGCATCCGGATACTCCAAAAGAATTGTTGCATCATCATCTACTTTTGGATAAATATCAGGTTTAATCCGTTTGGTCACCGCCGTTACGGCAATGGGTACCTGCCCTCTCATGAGCCATGTCATAAGATTTGCTCCGTAGCAACCAAAATCTATAATTGCTCCACCACCATTTTTCACAGGATCTGTGAGCCAACTTAAGAACTCGGGACTGCAACCTATTTCTTTGGGTCCCTGGTGACCCGAGTGTACGACCATCTTACGAATAGATCCTATAGAATTTTGGCTGTTTACAATTGAATAAACCTGGTGATTAGTCGGATACCAGGTTGTTTCATAGTTAGTCAGCAATTTAATGTTATACTTTTTTGCGAGCGCAGCCATTTTATCTGCGTCCTCTACTGTTGTCGAGAGTGGCTTTTCAACCATCACGGAAATACCTTTAGGTGCACAGGCTTCAACTACTGATAAATGATCAACTATGGCATTATAAGCAAGTACAGCATCGGGTTTTTTATGTTTCAAAAGTTCATCTAAACTTGAAAAAAAGATTGAGTCCGGGAGTTGGAATCTTTTTTTGTATTTGTCTGCGAGATTTTTATCAGGTTCAGCAATTCCAATGATAATCACCTGACCATTTTTGAACTGATTCATGATGCCGTAAGCATGGTCGTGATTCAATCCTGCGACGGCAACTTTCAATATTTGTGCAGTTGAACTTAATGTAAGAACAATCATTACGAAAAAAAAAGACAATCTCATTTTCATAATTAAAATAATTGAAGATTTCACGCCTGCCTGTCGGCCTTGCTTCGCTGACCGCGTGCGCTAACCTGTGTGCCGAAGCGATAGCGAAGGTACAAGCTATAGCCGGTGGCGCAAGCTTCGCGAAGGCGAGCAGGCAGGCAGAGGCGCAAAGTTCCGCAGAAGCGCTGAGAAAATCCAAAATCCTTCTATTGAATTAAATACTGCAAAGCAAGTTCATAGCCTTTCAATCCAAGTCCGAATATGCTGCCTACAGATTTTCCTGAAACATGAGAAAGCTTTCTGAATTCTTCGCGTGCATGCACGTTGGAAATATGAACTTCCACAACAGGCGATCTGATTGCTGCAATAGCGTCACCAATGGCAACTGAAGTGTGTGTATATCCTCCGGGGTTTAGAATAATTCCATTCACTGAAAAACCCAGGCGCTGAATCTCGTCAATAATTTCGCCTTCTACATTACTTTGAAAATAGCTGAGGTCAACGTCGGGATATTTCTTTTTGAGAGATTCAAAATATTGCTCGAATGGCATATTGCCATAAATGTCGGTTTCACGTTTTCCGAGCAGATTCAAATTTGGACCATTGATGATGGCTATTTTCATAGCGACGAATTTAATAAAAAACTGTCGCCACATGGGAACAAACGTGAAAAATCTAAATCAGAGCTTCGGGGATTAATTCATATTCTTACGAATCATTTCCAGAAAGTCATCGAATAAATACCTGCTGTCGTGGGGACCGGGTGTAGCCTCGGGGTGGTACTGGACTGAGAATGCAGGTTTATTTTTCAAGCGGATCCCCTCAATTGAATTGTCGTTTAGATTGACGTGAGTGATTTCTATATTGGGCGACTTTCTAACAGCATCAGGATCTACCCCAAATCCGTGATTTTGGGTTGTGATCTCACATCTGCCGGTAATAATATTTTTCACGGGATGATTCAATCCGCGATGGCCGTGATGCATTTTAAAGGTTGGAATATCGCTGGCGAGTGCGAGTAATTGATGTCCCAGGCAAATCCCAAATAATGGTTTGCCTGAATTGATAATTTCTTTTACGGTTTTGATAGCGTAATCCATTGGAGCGGGGTCGCCGGGGCCGTTTGAAATAAAATATCCGTGAGGCTTAAATTCTTCCAGCTCTTTGAATGTTGTTTTGGCGGGATAAACTCTAACATGCGCGCCGCGGGAAACAAGGCAATTAAGAATATTCTTTTTTATGCCATAGTCGAGTACGGCTACGCGTATGGGTGAGTGCGGATTACCAAGCTGGTAAACCTCTTTGGTACTTACAGTAGATGCCAGTTCCAGCCCGTCCATTGAAGGTACTTTTGCGAGCTCTTTCTTCAGGAATTCCACATCCATAGATTCAGAAGAGATGATGCAGTTCATCGCTCCTTTTGTTCTCACATGTTCAACCAGGGCTCTTGAATCCACATCCTCGATTGCCACGATTCCCTGATCCTCCAGGTATTGCTGAAGGGATCCTGTGGCCTGCAGGCGACTGTAGCGATCTTCGAGGTTTCTTCCTATAAGTCCCTTAATTTTTACAGAATTGCTTTCCACATCTGCGCCCTTCACTCCGTAGTTGCCAACGTGAACCGTATTCATAATAATGATCTGTCCGAAATAGCTCGGGTCAGTGAATACTTCCTGGTAGCCGGTCATTCCGGTGTTAAAGCAAATTTCTCCGGTAGTGGTACCTTTCTTGCCAAAAGCCTTACCGTAAAAGACATTACCATCCTGTAAAATGAGAACCGCAGAGTGAGAATTATTGGGCATGTGTATTACAAAATTTTGCAAAAATAAAGTATTTCTGGTCGCCTTCCTCTAAGTTTTTCCACATCACACACAAAAAAAGCTCCGGTCGATACCGGAGCCTTCATTAAATTAAAAAATTCATCATTTATTTAGCAGGTTCTTCTGTTGTTTCTGTAGAGTCAGCAGCAGCTTCAGGAGCATTTGCTTTTTTCTTTCCACCACCAGCACGACGAGTTTTCTTAGCAGGTGCTGCAGTCTTAGCAGTTCCTTTAGTGTAAACATCGTTGAAATCAACCAGCTCAATCATTGCAGTTTCTGCATTATCACCAAGTCTCGCACCCAGTTTCAAAATCCTGGTATATCCACCCGGACGAGCAGCAATTTTTGGTGCAACTACAGTAAAGAGTTCTTTTACAGCGTCTTTGTCGTTCAAATAGCTGAACACAACGCGGTGGTTGTGCATGATCTCTTCCTTGCTTGCGTTCTTCTTGGTTTTAGTGATAAGGGGCTCAACGTAAACTCTGAGCGCTTTAGCTTTTGCCAAAGTTGTAACGATTCTTTTGTGAACGATCAACTGGCTTGCAAGGTTACTCAACAACGCTTTTCTGTGCGATGCAGTCCTGCTTAGATTTTTGATTTTGTCTCCGTGACGCATGACTTTTAGTTTTTGTATCCAGGTTCCTGAAGGATCGCCTGAATTTTCAGTTGTACCGTGTCAGGAATTACAACCTACTATTATTAAATGTCAGTTACTTTCTTTAAAAAGCACTGTTGATTAGATATCTTCTTTATCCAGACCGAGCTTACCAAGGTCCATTCCGAAATGGAGGCCTCTTTCAGCGAGTACCTGTTCGATTTCTGCCAGAGATTTCTGACCGAAATTGCGGAATTTCATCAGGTCTTCCTGTTCGTACTGTACGAGTTCGCTCAAGCTATTAATTTTTGCAGCTTTCAGGCAGTTGAAGGCGCGTACTGAAAGATCAAGATCTTCCAATGGAGTCTTCAATACTTTGCGCAATTGCAATACCTGCTCATCAACAACATCTTCTTTCTTATCTTCTTTGCTATCAAAGGTGATGTTTTCGTCAGTGATGATCATCAGGTGTTGAATCAGGATGCGGGAAGCCTGTTTCACTGCTTCTTCAGGATGAATGGTACCATCGGTATCAACTTCCATAAGGAGCTTTTCGTAGTCAGTTCTTTGTTCAACGCGGAAGTTTTCTACAGCGTACTTCACGTTTTTGATAGGAGTGAAGATCGCATCGGTTGGGATGTATCCGAATGGAGCATCTTTTACCTTATTGTCTTCAGCAGGGATATAACCGCGACCTTTTCCGATTGTGATCTCGATATTCAACTTTGCAGAAGGATCGAGTGTGCAAATCAGTAATTCGGGGTTCATTACCTGGAAAGTGCTTGTTGCTTCACCAATCATACCCGCAGTGAATTCACTCTTTCCTTTGATAGAAAGTGTGATTTTCTCCTGGTTTACTTCATGGTCAACAATCTTCTTGAAACGCACCTGCTTCAGGTTGAGAATAATTTCAGTAACGTCTTCGGTTACTCCTTTGATTGTTGCGAATTCATGTTCTGCACCTTCAATGAAAATGCCCACAATTGCAAATCCTTCTAATGAATTAAGTAATACTCTGCGTAAGGCGTTGCCAATAGTGACACCATATCCTGGCTCTAATGGACGAAACTCAAAAGAAGCTTCGAAATCATTTGCTTTTTGAAGGATAATCTTGTCTGGCTTTTGGAAATTTAAAATGGCCATATTTAAATTTCAGTTTTTACTTGTTTGTTATTGAATCCCGGAATTCATCCGGATCACCTTTATTGTTTGCTATTAGTTACCTCAATTAGTTCGGGTACTCCAGGATTACTTAGAGTACAATTCGACGATCAGTTGTTCCTTAATGTTCTCAGGAACGCTTTCTCTTTCAGGGTAAGCTATGAAAGTTCCCTTCAGTTCAGTCTCATTCCAGTCGAGCCAGCTGAATTTGGGATTTTTTCCGCGAACTACGCTTGTAACAGCTGTATTGCCTTTGCTTTTATCTTTCAGACTGATCACATCACCAGCTCTCAATTGGAAAGAGGGGATATTCACGATTTCACCATTAACGGTTACGTGTTTGTGAGCAACGAGCTGACGGGCAGCAGGGCGGGAAGGAGCGATGCCTAAACGATAAACGATATTATCGAGACGTGCTTCCAATAATTTAATCAGGTTTTCACCTGTTACACCACCGAGCCTGGATGCTTCTTCAAAAGTTTTGCGGAACTGGCGTTCAAGCAAACCATAAGTATATTTTGCTTTTTGCTTTTCACGCAACTGCAGAGCATATTCGCCTGGAGTTTTGCGCTTTTTAGAAGGTCCGTGTTGTCCCGGAGGATTGCTGTTCTTTGTGAGATACTTTCCGTTTCCCAGTATTGGTTCTCCAAAAATTCTGGAAATTCTTGTCTTTGGGCCTGTGTAACGTGCCATAGTAATGATTTGATTTTTTAGTTTCGATTCGCCATCATTAAAAAATCAAAAAACTCGATAGTGAATCCAAATGAATAATAAAATTTCCTTTCTATTCTGCTTCCGGTTAACCGGAAAAATTAAACGCGACGTTTCTTAGGAGGACGGCAGCCGTTATGTGGTAACGGAGTCACGTCTTTAATCATGTTTACTTCGATTCCATTATTTGCAATGGCGCGAATAGCGCTTTCACGACCAGCTCCAGGTCCTTTTACGAAAACATCAACTCTTTTCAAACCAGCTTCAGATGCAACACGTGCAGCATCAGAAGCGGCCATTTGAGCTGCATAGGGAGTGTTCTTTTTAGAACCCTTGAATCCCATTTTACCAGCACTGCTCCAGGAAATTACCTGTCCGTTTTTGTTGGTAAGACTGATGATGATGTTGTTAAAACTGGCAGTAACGTGAGCGTCACCGTATGAATCTACTTTTACAATTCTTTTCTTCGCAGCGGCTTTTGCGCTGGGAGCCTGTTGTTGTGCTTTAGCCATGATTTGTTTGTAAGGTATTCGTTGTTTAAAAATATGTTCACTGAAGCAAACATTGAATCAATCCTCCACCTGCACCGGGCATCTGTAATTGATTCGAAAATGGTGCATATAATAAGGCCGGATAACCGGCCAATTATTTATTTCTTAGGTGCTTTCTTCTTACCCGCAACAGTCTTACGCTTACCCTTACGTGTACGTGAGTTGGTACGAGTGCGCTGTCCGCGAACAGGAAGTCCCTTACGATGTCTCAAACCTCTGTAACAAGCGATATCCAACAAGCGTTTGATGCTCATTTGAACTTCAGAACGCAACTGACCTTCAACTTTGAATTCAGTTGTAATAATGTTACGGATGGAGTTCAACTCATCGTCGTTCCACGCACTAACTTTCTTGTTGTAATCGATCCCTGCTTTATCAAGGATATACTGAGAAGTTGAACGGCCAATACCAAAAATATAGGTAAGTCCTATTTCTCCTCTTTTGTTCTTAGGTAAATCAACACCGGCAATACGAGCCATGATCTATTTGTTTGTTTATTCGTTTATTGATTGTCGTTAGCAATAGCATGCTCACTAAAATTATCCCTGACGCTGTTTGAAGCGGGGATTCTTTTTGTTGATAACATACAGCCTGCCTTTTCTTCTCACGATCTTGCAGTCAACACTACGCTTCTTAATGGATGTTCTGACTTTCATGACGTTTCCTTTTTATGTAATTCTTATGGAAGCGATTAGCGCTCCGCAATTCTTGATTTATTTGTACCTGAAAATGATTCTGCCCCTTGATAAATCGTACGGACTCATTTCAACCCCCACTTTATCACCAGGCAATATCCTGATGTAATTCATTCTCATTTTTCCCGAGATGGTGGCGAGGATTTCATGCCCGTTTTCCAGCTTCACTTTAAACATTGCATTGGACAAGGCCTCTAAAATGATTCCATCCTGTTTAATGAGTGTTTGTTTCGCCATACTGTTTTTGGGTGCGCAAAGATACGGCTATATTCCGGATTATAGAAAAATTTGGGGATATTTTCCACATTTTTGGGGAAAACAAGGGCTGATTACTGTATAATGGCTACCAATGCTTTATTCAAGTCCTATGTGAAAATTGGTCATGGAATGATAATGGTTCTGAAACTGGTGCACAAAAAGGTCACCATTCAGGTCCCTGTGCTCATCCCTGTAGGTTAGAACCATATGCTTTGTATTGGTTTTATCGGGAAACCTCACTATAAAAGGTCCTTTTATATAGGCCAGTCCTGTACCATTTAAGCTTGGATCCTCAGATTTCCTGAATCCCATCTGGCCCAGTGTATCAATAGAAAAGCTTACGGCCGATAAATCATTAATATCGTACCAATATTCTGTATCTCCATGAGTAACCAGGGCTTTTTTCTCTTCCCTGTCCACCTGCAACACTTCCCCCGTATTCACTACATCTTCAAATCTAGCATTGACTATGTCTCCAACTTTTATTTCAGAAAGCTTAATCATGGCGACGCATTTATGATTTTCCGAATTTAACAACAATTTTCAAATTTTCCGATGCCCATTAAAAACCCTTATCCCCTGATATAGTTCTTATTCTGCCCAGCTCATGGTATAGTTGGGGTTTTCCAGCTCCAAAGCCGTTTTCGTGAGTTGAAGCGGGTGAAAAGTGTCTACCATCACTGCCAGTTCCCTGGTTTCTTTGGCTCCAATGCTCCGCTCCACAGCGCCGGGGTGAGGGCCATGGGGTATACCACCCGGGTGTAGCGTAAGCATTCCGCGGGTCACATTCTTGCGACTCATAAAATCTCCATCCACATAATATAATAACTCATCACTATCAATATTACTGTGGTTATACGGTGCCGGCACTGCCTGGGGATGGTAATCGAATAAGCGCGGACAAAAAGAGCAAACCACAAAATTGTGCCCCTCGAACGTCAGGTGTACCGGCGGAGGCTGATGCACGCTGCCGGTTATAGGTTCAAAATCGTGCATGCTGAAAGCAAAAGGATAGCAATAGCCATCCCAACCAACTATGTCGAAAGGATGGTGCCCGTAATGGATTCCATACATTCTTCCTTTTTTTCGGGTAAGAATAAGAAAATCACCCTTTTCATCTACTGTAGTCAGGTCCTTAGGTGGCCTGATGTCCCTTTCGCAATAAGGTGAGTGCTCAAGAAGCTGGCCGTATTTACTTAAATATTTATGTGGAAACCTGATTGGGCTGAAAGATTCTACAATGAATAATCTATTATTCGAATCTTTAAATTCTATTTGATAGATAGTGCCCCTGGGAATGATAAGGTAATCTCCATAACCAAATTCAATATTCCCGTACATAGTGTGGATGATCCCACTGCCTTCATGGATAAATAATAATTCGTCAGCATCTGCATTCTTATAAAAATAGGATCGCATGCTTTCTGTTGGAGCGGCGAGTGCAATCTGACAGTCATTATTTACCAGTATTGCTTTCCTGCTCTTTAAAAAGTCAGCTTCCGGTTTGAGATTGAATCCTTCAAAACTGCGGTGCTTCAACATTTTCTCTTCTGCGATCTCAGGCTTTACATCATAAGGGTCATCAGTATGAATTATATCTGTAGGAGCGTAAACATGATACATGAGAGAATAGTCATTAGAAAATCCTTCAGTTGAAAATAATTGTTCGGCATACAGACTCCCATCTGGTTTACGAAATTGCGTATGTCTTTTGTGTGGAATTTTACCCAGCGTGTGATAATAAGGCATTGTAATTTTTTTTGAATGAATCAGATAATGTAAAAAATCCTTAGCGAAAGGAAATCGCTTTAGAATTATTGCTGATTCAATTCGAGAGCGAGCATCAGGAAATAATATTTCCAGTTCCTCTTATCTATCCAATAAATAAAATTGCGATGAAATGGCATGACCTAAAGTTAGGAAATCCTAAATTAGAATTTTCTTAAACTACCGCGATGAATTTAGATACTGCAGGACTAATTGTAGTCAGAAACAGAAAGCTGTTACTGGCCTTCAGCCGGAATAAGCAGGCATTTTACCTACCGGGAGGAAAAATATCAGATGGAGAAACGGCAAAAGAAGGATTAATTCGGGAAGTGATGGAAGAATTGTCGGTAAACATCGATGCCAAGGACCTGGTTTATTATACTCATATTGAAGCCCAGGCTTTTGGAGAAGCCAATGGCATCATCATGCAGCAGGAATGTTTCATGTACGAATTAAAAGAAGAGCCTAACCCAAATTCAGAAATTGGGGAAATCAAATATTTTGATTTGGAAACCTATCTCCAGGAACAATTTCGGGTACCCGGCGTAGTTATGGTTCTCGAAAAACTTAAAGAAGATAATCTTGTTGATTAAAATTCAAAGGAAGACTTAGCATGAAAAAAATCGGACTGATCTCTGATACACATGGATGGATAGATGATAAAACACTTTCTTATTTGGGCGATTGTGACGAGGTTTGGCACGCTGGTGATTTTGGGAGTATGGATATTGCAAACAAGATTGTTGACATGGGTTTTGTGATCGATAATAAATCCGATTCAAAGCCCGATGTAAAAATATTGAAAGGTGTGTGGGGAAATATAGATGGGAAGGATGTTCGACTGGAATTCCCTGAAGAGCAGAGATGGAAAACAGAAAATCTTGAGGTTTTTATGATTCATATTGGTGGATATCCGGATCGATATTCAAAAGGTATCAAAGAAAAATTAATTCAAAATAAAACGCAGTTATTCATTTGTGGCCATTCTCATATTCTCAAAGTGATTTACGATCAAAAAATAAATTGCCTGCACATGAACCCGGGCGCGGCAGGCAAACAGGGCTGGCATAAAGTGCGCACCCTAATTCGTTTTGTAATTGATGGAAATGAAATCAAAGATTGTGAAGTGATTGAACTCAAACCCTGATCAGTTGAAGGTTGCCTGCCTGCTCGCCTTCGCGAAGCCTGCGCCACCGCTATAGCTTGTACCTTCGCTATCACTTCGGCACACAGGTTAGCGCACGCGGTCAGCGAAGCAAGGCCGGCGGCCAGGCGAGAGGTCTTTCGAGATTATAATTATACAATTTGCTTCCTAAATTCAGACGGACTCATACCAAATCGCTGGCGATACGCTGTTGCAAAATGTTCGATACTATTAAATCCTGATTCAAACGAAATTTCGCCAACGGATAAATTTGTAGTAGTCAATAAATTTTTTGCGTGATTTAGACGGATGCCAGTGAGATATTGATGAGGAGAAAGGCCTGAAGCAGTTTTGAAAATTCTGCTGAAGTGGAATGGACTAACCAGGCAATGGTCTGCCACCTGTTGTAATGAAATATTTTCATGAAAATGCTTCAGCATAAAATCCTTTGCATTTTCAACAGTCGGAAGATGATATTTACGAAGTGAATCAGGCAGCCGATCATCTTTTGAAATTTTTGCAAGTCCGCACATTAACTCGTCTACCAGCTCCATCACCCATTCATCTATTTGCAATCGTGTACTTGTTCCGGATAATAAAGATTTTAAAACAGCATGATGTAGATAATCCATTTCGGGTGTACATCTCAGTATGATTGAATGGATATCATTGTTTTTAAGGAACCAGTCCGAGGTTTGTGGATACATTGCTTTAAGTTCTTCCACAAAGTCGGCCCTGAATTCAAATGTAGTGCTGGTGTCGGGTTGATTATTAATATGAAAAGTGGAATGCTCAAAACCTGGTTTAGACACCAGGACCTTCCCGGTATGAGCCTCTAAATTATTTCTAAAAACTCTGTATTCGAAATAACCTGATTTTATAAAAGTAATTGCAAAGCTGTTATTGTATTCGGGTTCTGAAAGGGAACATACCACACATTTGCATCTGAAATCAATAATGCGATATTTTTCCGAAACGTGCAGTGTATGTGTATCCGCGAGCATCATTTTCCAATTCAAAATTAGTCTATTTACAAAGTAGATTGTGATGAACGGATTTATTTTTTTATGATCAATAGCAAGAAATCTAAGTTTTGTTCATTAGGAAAATTGCAATTTGCATCCAGATTTAATCGATAGAAAAATTT
>PSRI01000165.1 GCA_003175935.1 Bacteroidota bacterium | reverse complement strand
GCATTTGATACACTAACCAAATTGACTCCAGCAAATTTTGAGGTGATTTTTGTAACTGCATTTAATGAATATGCAATCCGGGCTTTTAAATTTAGCGCTATTGATTATCTCCTCAAACCGGTAGACATAGATGAATTACGAATGGCGGTAGAAAAAGCTATCAAAAGAATTAAAGAAAAAAATCTCAATAGCAGGCTGGACATACTATTACAGGATAATATTGCACCGGGGGGACCAAAAAAAATCGCATTGCCAACCATTGACGGCCTTGCTTTTTATGAAGTGAGTGAAATAATTAGTTGTATTGCTGAGGGCCCCTATACAAAATTTGCATTTACACGCGATAGAAATTTGCTTGTAACTGGTGCTTTAAAAGAATTTGAAGAGCTATTGCCAGAAGGTACTTTTTGCAGAATACACCATTCTTGCCTGATTAACCTCAATCATATCAAAAAATACTACAAAGGCAGAGGTGGAATGGTTGAAATGAGTAATGGCGACCAGTTCGAGGTTTCGGCCAGAAAAAGAGATGAATTCCTTTCGAAATTCAGGCTGTAAGGACCGGACAATAACTAATGAGTGGATAAGTTAATTATTTGTCCGGTTTAAATCCATAGGTTAACAGCGGCTGATATAAATAGGTTCGGACTCAACAGGTGGTGAGGGCGTGCTCATTTATATGACCACAATTTATAAGAACAAGAAAAGCAAAAATAGAGTAATTAATAACTGTGTGGATTAACTTAATAACTGTGCAGATTTGGGACATAACTGATATTAATAATCTCATTCATCTATAAAATAAGCGGTTACAGGAGATAGTTTGGTATGGTTTTTCTATTACTTATATGCAGATTAATAGTTTATCCATGAAGAAGTTTTTGGTTTTCGTTTGGGCAGGTTTGATCCCCTTTTTTTCCTTTTCGCAAAATACTTTTCAGGCTGGCGGTAAAGTGATTGATGCCGGAACGAAACAGCCTCTGCAGGGTGCTTCGGTGTTTTGCCAGAACACTACCATTGGAACTGTTACTAATGCAGATGGAGAGTTTCATTTGATTTTGAATAATGGTGGATATGATCTCACTATTTCATTTACCGGCTACGAAACCCAATCTTTCCATATTAACTCCGGTTCACGGGATGTGTCCAGTCTTTCAGTTGAAATGAAACCGAAAGAAAAAAGCCTGGAAGAAGTTTCAGTAGTTGCATCCAATGAGGTTAAAGATGGCTGGACGAAGTACGGCCAGTTGTTTTTTGAGAATTTCATCGGAAAAACTCAGAACAGCAAACAATGCATAATTCAAAATCCTGAATCACTGCGATTCTTTTTCAGTAAAAAAAAGAACAGATTGAAAGTGACTTCAAGAGAAGACATGATTGTAGTGAACAATGCCCTTGGTTACAAGATCAAGT
Source organism: Bacteroidota bacterium (assembly GCA_003175935.1). Lineage (GTDB taxonomy): Bacteria > Bacteroidota > Bacteroidia > Chitinophagales > Chitinophagaceae > PSRI01. The sequence goes on along the minus strand of PSRI01000165.1, from coordinate 15,340 downwards.
ATCAACTGGATTCATTTATTTATGAATATGCTGGCGACAAAACTCTTTATGATGGATTTCCTTTTTTTGAAGAGCTCACGGGGACTCCGGAACAGGTGGATACCTGGAAAAAAAGCAGGGAACTTGCATATAATGGTTCCGTACTGCAATTTATGAGGGCTTACCATGACAGCACCCTTAATAAAATGGGATATAAAGTGGAGCTCATCAACGACAAAACAGATAAAGCATCAGCATTATACAATCCTTACGATACTTCAATATTCAATATTGTAGAAAATACTAAAGTAGAATTATTCTTCCCAGGAAAGTTGAGAGTGGTTTATGCAAACGAAAAACCTGAAGCGGCTTATCTCGAAGCAAATAAATTATCTCCAAATACTACCGTTCAGGTTTCTATTCTCGATTTGAATGATGCAATAATTATTGAAGAAAATGGATATTTCTTTGATCAAAAAGACGTACTTACGCTCGGTTATTGGGGATGGGAAAAAATGGGTGATTTTCTACCATACGACTATTATCCATAATCTTTTTCTCATCAAACTTTCTCCTGGGTTATCCGTTTCCAAATCTCCGGAATGCGTTTAATCCAAACGAGCTCTCTTTTTTTGAGACCCGCATCTTCCGCAGGAGATCCAAAATAAATCTTCCCTTTTTCGAGCGTATTTCCCACTCCACTCTGGGCGTATACTACTACGTTATCTCCAATGCTGAGCGTTTTACTTACACCAACCTGTCCCCATAGTATTACTCCATTTCCGATTTCAACTGCTCCCGCTACTCCAACCTGCGCTGCAAACAGGCAATTCTTTCCAATCACAGAGTCGTGACCAATGTGGATCATATTATCAAATTTGCTGCCTCTCCCAATGGATGTATCATGACTCACGCCTCTGTCGATAGTGCAACCGGCTCCGATCTCAACATCATCTTCAATAATCACCCTGCCACAACTTTCCATTTTCTTGTACCATACTTCGCGGTCCTTTTTAGTGTTGTAATAAAAAGCATCGGAACCAATTACCGTTCCTGCCTGAATGATTACATTATTTCCAATGGAGCAATAATCCAAAACGGTCACATTGGGGTGAATAATACAATTCTTTCCAATGGTTACATGATTGCCAACAAATACACCCGGACTAATGACCGTTCCTTCACCAATAGTGGCGGTATCACTAATCATTTTACTCGCCGGAGAAAATGGTCTGAAATGCCTGACAATTTTCAGATAAGATTCAAATGGCTCAGCAACAACTAAAATGGCTTTGCCTTTGGGAAAATCAACTTTTTTATTGATGATGATGAACGATGCGTTCGACTCAAGACATTTTTGATAATATTTCGGATGATCAACAAAAACCAAATCTCCAGGTTCCACTCTGTGAATTTCATTGATACCTGTGGCCTCTCCAGCGGAATTTCCATAGAGCTCGGCATTTATTAGTTCTGCGATCCATTTTATTGAGACAGGCGAAGGAAATTTCATACAAGATCATTTTGGCAAAAATAGTTTTTTAGTTGCCAATGTCATTTTTGGAAAGATTCTATTGGTAAAAGAAGAATAAAAGAAGGAATGCAATTGAAATTCTACTTCGGTCCCGAATTACACCGGGGAGGCGGTAACAGCCTTAAAACCGTTGGGAAATTGATTTGCCAAGGATTTTTAACAGAGCATTCAAAAAAAATATTTGGCATCAAATCGGGCAGTTTTCCAGGAGAAAAAATACACAGATTCGATTTGATTTTTATGATTCTTAATTTTTGTTTGATGATGCTTGCAAAAATTGAATTTGATAGAACATAGTGGTGACAATAGTTTCAGAAGATTGCGATTTTTATGTTGACGAAAAAAAATCTCTCAATAAAAATTTCACTCTATTGATTTCCTACCCCGTCAACCTAAAAATGCTTGATTGATATCCACAAGGCCCAGGAAAATGTGCATAAAATTTCTTAATATTTTTTTCTTGTTAGAAAAAATTATTTTTAATATTGTGATGGGAATTTATTTCCCGGTACTTACTAACCCATCCATATAATGAAGCTCAGTTCTCTAACTGGGCTTTTTTAATGCCCGCATGCTTCGATACTACGTCATTTATAAACCCTACCAAACACTCTCGCAGTTCACCAATACAAAAGGAAAGAAATGCCTTGCTGATTATTTTAAAGTTGAAAAAGACGTTTATTCTATTGGGAGATTGGATTATGATAGCGAAGGGTTATTGATTTTAAGCAATGATTCATCCCTGAACAATCAACTACTGAATCCGAGGTTTAGACATGAAAGGGAATATTGGGTTCAGGTAGATGGAGATATCTCTGAAGATGCATTAACGAAAATCAGGAAAGGCGTAAATATTAATGTCGATGGAAAAGTATATACGACGCTTCCTTCCAAAATCCGGAAACTTGAAAGCGAACCAAATATTCCTGAAAGAAATCCTCCAATCAGATTTAGAAAGAATATTCCTACATCCTGGGTCGCAATAAGTCTTGTTGAGGGTAAAAACAGGCAGGTTCGTAAAATGATGGCCGCAGTTGGATTTCCTGTTCTCAGATTGATTCGATATAGAATTGAAAATCTGGTATTGGAAGACATGAAGCCGGGAGAAATAAGATCTTTAACCAGGGAAACGATGGTTAAACAACTCTTCGGAAAATAAATTACCTTGCCCAATAATAAATTACAGATATATATGCTGAAATCGATGACAGGTTTTGGACGCGCAGAAGCAACGGTTGGAGATAAGACCTTCCTGGTTGAATTGAAATCCCTCAATGGAAAGCAATTTGAAATATTGCTGAAAATGCCCAATCTCTTAAAACCCTACGAATTCGATATCCGTAATCAGCTTTCAGAAAAACTCATTCGTGGCAGTGTCGATTGCACGATTTCTCTCAAACAAAATGGAGCAGCAAAACCCGTTTCTATTAATGTTGAACTTGCCAAATCTTATTATAAGCCACTTTCTGAATTAGCCACTAGTTTGAATTTAGATACAGGATCCATTTTAGGTTCTTTGCTAAAGCTCCCTGAAGTGGTAACTCCATCTACCGAAGTATTAAGCGACTCTGACTGGAAAGGATTTTGTGAATTATTAAATACTGCTATTGGAAATATCAACTCCCACCGTGCAAATGAAGGTGCAAGTCTGGAAAAAGACCTCAGATTAAGAATAACAAACATTTTGGATCAACAGGTAAAAGTTGCCGAACTGGAACCACTTCGTCAACAAAAAATCAGGGAGGGCCTTGTTAAATTACTTGAAGAAAAAGTGGGCAAGGATAATTTTGACCCAAACCGCCTTGAACAGGAACTGATTTATTACATTGAAAAAATTGATATTAGTGAAGAACAGGTGCGATTGAAAAATCACTGTGAATATTTTCAGTCTATGTTAAATGACAACGATGAAGCCAAAGGAAAAAAACTCTCTTTTGTCCTCCAGGAAATCGGCAGAGAAATTAATACTACAGGCGCTAAAGCCTACGATGCTTCCATTCAAAAATGTGTAGTGGTTATGAAGGACGAACTGGAAAAAGCTAAAGAACAGGTTCTGAATGTTCTATAGGAGCCAAATACTAACTGACTTACTGAAATGAAAAATCGCAAAAGAAAAATTCTTATTACAGGTAGCTTGCTAATCGCAATTTTCATATGCTTTCAGGGATGCACCAGCGTTGATGTTTTTGAAAAGAATGTGCGCATACCCGGACAAAGCTGGGAATACGCCTTCAAACCATCTGTGACCTTTAATGTTACTGATACCACAGCCCTGTACAATATTTTCGTGGTCCTCCGCCACACCAATTCTTATAACTATACCAATATTTGGCTCGAAGTAGATTACCAGTTGCCGGCCGACAGTTTGCGAAAACAGAAACTCGAGGTCCAATTGGCATCCAATGAAAATGGATGGTTGGGAAAAGGTATGGATGATATTTATGAGATTCGAAAACTAATTACGCCTCAGCCCTACCAATTTAAGAAATCGGGTCCCTGTACCTTTACACTCAGTCAGATTATGCGCGATAATCCGCTTCCTTATGTAATGAATGCCGGAATTCGCGTAGAAAAAGTTCACTGATAATGGCCAGTCTCTTCAAAAAAAGACGCCTCACTGTTATAACCATCGTTTATTGGTTTCTCTTACTGTACATCACTGCTGCATTAATATGGTGGTTTATTGCCCTTAGAAGACAAAGTGTGCAAATGACAGAATACAGAATGAATCTGCTGGATCCGAAGGCAGCAAATTTTGAAGAACAAAAATCCCAAATAGAGGAAGACAATAGGCGCAAGACTGCTCAATATATAAGTGAAGGCGCCACTTTTATGCTGGTGATTATGGTGGGTGCTGTTTTTGTATATCGGGCCACTCGAAAACAAATCAGACTTAACCATCAACAGCAAAATTTCATGATGGCAATTACACACGAATTGAAAACGCCCATCGCAGTAGTTAAACTTAACATGGAAACCCTCCAAAAAAGAAAGCTTGAAGAAGCTCAGCAATCCAGGGTTATCCAAAACACGCTGCAGGAAACAGACAGACTCAATGACCTTTGTAATAATATTCTTCTGGCTTCTCAACTTGAAGCTGGAGGATATTCAGTTGCTACTGAAGAAATCGATTTTTCAAACCTGGTAAATAATTGCGCCCAGGCATTCCAGAATAGGTTCCCTAATCGTAAAATAGAAATTGATGCCGGAACCAATATCCATCTGATGGGTGATGAATTGTTGTTAAAACTGGCTATAAACAACATCATAGAGAATGCGCTAAAATATTCTCCCAAAGAAAAACCGGTACGGATAACGCTTCAAAAAACACATGGGAGGGTAGAATTTAAAGTGATGGACCAGGGTGCAGGAATTGCTGATTCCGAAAAGAAAAAAATATTTGAAAAATTTTACCGCCTGGGCGATGAAAATACCCGGAACGCCCAGGGAACAGGATTGGGTCTCTATCTCACCCAAAAAATTGCAGAAGATCATAACGGAAAAGTTTCTGTTGCTAACAATAGTCCGGAAGGCAGTATTTTTATGATCTCATTCCAATCCATTTAGTAAGGCTGTTATGAATACTGAAACAAAAAATGGTTATGTTCTGCTTGTAGAAGACGAAGATAATTTGAGGGAGGCCCTTAAATTAAATCTGGAGCTGGAAGGATATGAAATTACCTCTGTTGGAGATGGAGCGGAAGCACTCAAAAAAGTGAACGACGAATATTACGATCTCATAATTTTAGATGTAATGCTTCCTGAATTAGATGGGATTACTGTGGCTGAAAATATCCGGTTGCAAAATAATGAGGTGCCCATCTTAATGCTGAGTGCGAAAAGCAGTAGCGCAGACAGGGTACTTGGACTAAAAAAAGGTGCAGATGATTATCTCACTAAGCCTTTTAACCTGGAAGAGCTTTTGTTGAGAGTAAAAAAGCTTATCAATAAAAACAAAAGGCTCCAGGATAAAGAAACCATTGGTGAGGTATTTGAATTTGGAAACAACAAGGTTGACTTCAAAGCACAAACAGCTACAAACTACCAGGGAAAGCTTATTGAACTCAGTAAAAAGGAAATAATGCTTCTCAAACTGTTGGCTGAAAACAAAAATGAAGTGGTGACAAGGGAAAAGATATTACAATCAGTTTGGGGCTATAATGTTTATCCAACTACACGGACCATAGACAATTTCATATTGAACTTTCGCAAATATTTTGAAGAAGAGAGCAGGAATCCACGTTTTTTTCATTCCGTAAGGGGAGTGGGCTATAAGTTTACGGATTAATTTACGTTATTGTGGTGTATTGACCTTTCAAACACCAGCCCTAACATGAACCCATCATTCTTAAGAGAATTACCCAACCTCATTGAAGAAAAAATCATTGACGAGGAAACCGCTCAGCGCATTCGAAATTATTACCTAAACAAACCTTCTCAGCGTTCTAATATTCTCACATCGATTTTAACCGCGGCCGGAGCATTGCTTGCAGGTCTCGGCATCATCCTCATTATCGCCCATAATTGGGATAATTTAGGATCAGTAACAAAAACTGTATTTGCATTTTTGCCTTTGATACTCGGACAAGCGTTATGCTTTTATGCTATTACCAAAAAGAAAGGAAATAGGATTTGGGGAGAAGCAAGTGCAATATTTTTGTTTTGTGCTGTTGGAGCCGTGATTGCATTAATCGGACAAATTTATCATATAGATGGAACGCTGGAAGGGTTTCTGCTGACCTGGATATTATTGACGCTTCCATTAGTGTACATAGTTCCGTCTCGTCTTACGGCACTCTTATGCATTTGCTGTATTACCTGGTATGCGAGCCTGAATAGCGACTTATATAGATCAACAAGGTCAGATTTTTGGCATTATCCCGTCCTTATGGTTTTATTGGCACCATTTTACTATAAGGAATGGAAGAATAATTCTTCGAGCAATTATTTTCATTTTCTCAACTGGTTTTTAGTCATTTCGATTTTGATTAGTGTTGATTCAATGAGTACCGGTTCCAGTAGCAAATTCCCCATATACGGTGCAACATATCTTGCAATTCTATCTCTGTTTTATTGGGTTGGTAAAGGTAAAATTTGGAGAGACAGAAATGTCTTCACGAATCCATTTCGCATTGCAGGCACACTTGGGATCCTGGTTATATTACTTTGGTGGAGTTATGAAGAAATCTGGCGCTCCAATGGGAATCTATTTTCATTTCGTACAGATACCGACGAAACCATTTGGACCAATTTTAGATCTCTTAAATACGAAGCTTTGCTATATGTTAGCATAATTGCATTTGCAGTATCAGCATATCTGGGCATTAGAAATTTCTTTTCTGAGAATGAAAAGACTTTTGATCCAACAGGTTTCACTTTAATAATTTGGTTGATAGCTTTAATGGCCGGCCTGCCTGCGGGATTATTCCTCATTAATATTTGGATTCTCTACTGCGGAATTTATTTCGTTAGGAAAGGAGCCCTCAAAGAAAATTTCGGCATCCTCAATTTTGGTTTAATCTGGATCGCCATACTTGCTATTTGCAGGTTTTTTGATGATTCAATCCCTTTCGTAGTAAGAGGATTGTTCTTCCTGCTTACAGGCATTGCATTCTTTGCAGGTAACTATATTCTTATTAAATCAAGAAAAGCCAAAAAATCCAGCCCACTCGCATGAAGATATTAATACTATTCGCTTTTATCTTATTGGTACTCGCACAATGGTTTGTGCCCGGACAAATGATGATTGAAAAATCTAAAATTCTTTCTGGTGGCCGGGCCTTAAAATTTCGTACCGAACCGGTAGACCCCTATGATCAATTCAGAGGAAAATATATCTATTTAAAATTCAAAGAAAGTCAGGTTACCAGGGTCAATGACACTTCTAATAAGTCAATTGATTTAAATAAGGATGTGTATGTTTCATTTAAGAACGACAATGAGGGATTTGCAAAGGTAGATAGCTTTAGTAATTTACCTTTCCCAGGCAAAATTCCATATGTCAGGGCCAATGTTTATAGAGAATCATTGGATGATTCCGCAAAGGGAACCCTTGAAATGTTAAACATCACTTTTCCATTCGAAAAATTTTACATGGAAGAGTCCAAAGCAGGCCCCGCGGAAGTAATATACAGGCAAAGAAACAGGGACTCTACCTCTAAGGTATATGCGCTGGTTTACCTGTTAGATGGGAGAGCAGCGATAAAAGATGTTTATGTGAACGACACTTCTATAAGTACACTGGTTAAACTTCAGCAGAAATAATATTCCTGCTATCAGGAATAAGGATTTTTTAATTTGGAATTCACATTCTCAATAAATTCTTCAGCCAGGTCATAAGCTGATTGCATGTCATTGAATTTATTATCGGGCGTATACAAAGCAATATCGCACTGGTGAATCAACAGGTGAAATTGTTCAAGAGTTAATTCATCCAAACCATTTTGTCGGAATAATTGAGCAAGGTCATCGCGATTAATTCGCGACTCCGGAAGTTTAAATTTATCATCCAAAAATTCCCAAAGGGATTTTCTCAGTTCGCTGTAGAAGGACCTGTTATTTTGTTGCACCAGGTACAATCGGGCTTCAAACAAGGGACTAATAGATATTTCAGTAATATCTTCTGCAGGTCGGGTTTGTTCAACAACTTCGGGTTGTTTTTTAGCGATTATTTCCGGTTTCCTTCTTAATTGCCAGTACAGGATTATTCCCAATGCAATTAGCATTATGGCCGAAGTAGTGAGTACCCAAACGCGGTTTATTTTAAGATCAAATTTTTCCTTTCCTTCGAGGGTGAGGATCTTATTTTGAGAATTTGATTTTTGATTCGCTGGTTCAATAACAGAAATGGATGTAGAATCTGTTTGTACCGTTCGGTATTTATTTGACTGAGGATCAAAATAAGAAATCACGATTGGGGGTATGCCAAACACTCCCGACTGCTTGGGCATGAATGTAAACTGGAAAGTTTTGGAGCCCTGCATGGGAGAAACGGTTCTGAAAAAATTTTCTTTTACACTGGGTTCATAGGTTTCAAATGAATGGGGCCATGTTATTGAAGGTGCATTGATCACTCCGAAATTGCCAGCGCCCTTTACTGTTACAGCCAGGGTGGCAATATCATTTGCGGCAACCTTACTTTTGTCGAGCTTGGCGCTAATATCAAATTTTCCTACTGCCCCGTCATACCCTTCTGGTTTATTTACTTCGGGTAAAGGCTTTACTTTAACAACAAGGGGATTGCTGGAAATATTCACTCGTTCCACCTGGATTCCGTCTTTTCCCGCATCATCTTCAACAAATGATTGAATTAGATTTGAAAGAGATTCTGCACTTCTTTGCAAAGCGTATTCTGCTTTTAAGAAACTGATCTTATTTTCTACTTCTGCAGGATCCAACTCTAAAGACCCCGATTGAAGCGGAAATAATTGAGCTTTTCTGATCAGGTAAACATTATATTCCTTGCCATTCCATTTTTCGGCAGAAGGTGTTTCCGATTCCGGGTTTACCATGTCGAAAACACTGAAACCATTGAAAGAGGGACGTTTTACAATTTTTGATTCCGACTTTAGTCTCGTATACAACTTATATGTCGCAACTACGGGCTCTCCTTCAAAACAGGAAGTCTTATCAACATCAACTTTTATAAATAGATTTTTTCTGATTTTATCCTGCAGATCTTCTCCACGTTTAAGAATATAATCTGAATATAAATTCATTTGATCACTGCTGGAATTGCCCCTGAATTGATATTTATTATGAGCACTTGGGGCGCTAAGAATTTCAATAGTTAGCGCATTGGAAGAAATAGTTTTGCCGTTAACTTTTGCGGTTGCAGGCAACAAAACAAATGTGCCTACAGATTTGGGTTGGAGGATGTATATGAATGACTTTGACGGCGTTATTTTTCCATTCAGTAGAATTGTACTTGAAACATAGGTCGGGCCATCAATGACAACAAAATTTTTGTATGTAGGAGGCGTGAATTGTTGAACATCTGCAGCATTTTCGATGGTGTATTCAATCTGGATCGTACCATCCATTCCTATCTTTTGACGGTCGGCAGTGGCAGTAAAATTCACCTGACCCAGAACTGGGCCTGCACAACATAGAACAATGATAATTGGCTTAAGTAGATATTTTACTATACGCTGCATATTTTGCAGTAATCCGGGACACTTGTTTCCAATTCACCTCTTACAAATATAATCTTCATCGATGAGGAGTATCGGACCGCTCACAGTTAAATATGAGTTAAAGAGAAAATCATATTCATTGCTTAACTTGATCAGTTTACCAGTGAAAATAAAAGTTTACAGATCACCCAATTGAGGTCGCATAATAATCTCTTCCACACATGCCTGCGGAGATAATTTTGAGGCTGCAAAAACCATTTTACTGATATCATCTGCTTCCATAATTCTGTCCGGGGCCACCCCTGATTCAATCCATGAATCTGTTAATGCTGCACCTGGAAGTACTGAGGTAACTTTTATGTTAAAAGGCTTCATTTCCTCCCTTAAATTTTTTGAAAGCCCATATAATGCAAACTTGCTGATACTGTATGCCCCACCGTTATGGTATGCCTTCAGCGAAGAAATTGAACACATGTTGAAAATATGCCCCGATTTTCTTTTCATCATCGAAGGCAATAATGCCCTCGTTAAATGATAAGCACTCATCAGGTTTACAGTAAGCATGTTTTCCAAAACTCCTTCCGCTTCGGCATGCACGGAACCAGGTTCAAAAGATCCAACATTATTTACGATGATATCTGGCGTTCCTTGTGTCAAACACCAGTCTGCAAACATTTTGATTTGTTCCTTTTTAGAAAAATCTGTCGGCTTAAAAAATATTTTAGCTGAAGGATATTTTGTACTAATCTCTTTTGCTGTTTGTGCAAGTGTTTTCTCCCGAAGGGAGCTCAGAAATAGTGAATGACCCTCACTGGCAAAAATTTCTGCAATGGATTTTCCTAAACCTCTTGAAGCGCCCGTGATGACAATATTCATAATTCGGAGTTTAAACAAAATTAATTGTGATAGCTAAAAGCGGAAGACTTTACGCAATTTTCTTTTAAGTATTTCAAAATTTTGTAATTAACCTGACAGGCATGGAAATTTCGTCGGAATTTCGCGCTGGTAATCGATTTTGAGGGATTTTTAAAACGGTTGTCGGATAAGAAATAAATTTGCCAATGGCATCACGAAGCAAAAAATACAAACATCTCTTTTTTGATCTGGATCACACATTGTGGGATTTTGAAGCAAATGCAAAGCTTACCTTAAACGAATTGTATTACAACCTGGATTTACTCTCGAAAGGTGTGGGTGATTTTGAAAAATTTTACGAAATCTATCTCTACCATAATGAACGTCTTTGGGATAAATACCGCAAGGGGATTATTAAAAGAGACGAATTAAGATGGAAAAGAATGTGGCTCACGCTGGTTGATTGTAAAATCAACGATGAAGAATTGGCTCGAGAAATGGGAGTGAGATTTTTGGATTCCCTTCCCACAAGGACCCTCCTCTTTCCCTATGCGATTGAAATTCTTGAATGGTTATCAAAGAGAAATTATTCCCTGCATTTAATTACGAATGGATTTGAAGTTACCCAATACAGTAAGTTGAGGTATTCGGGATTAGAAAAGTTCTTCAACGAAGTAATCACTTCTGAGGCCAGCAATAGTTTGAAACCGAATCCCGAAATTTTTGAATACGCCTTTCAAAAAACAGGTGCGCTTCCTGGTGATAGTTTAATGCTTGGCGACGACATCGAAGCGGATATCATTGGTGCGCAAAAAGCGGGTATGGATCAGGTTTATGTGAACCACAAAAATATTGATCCGCCTTTTGAGCCCACTTATACTATCTCTAATTTAAAGGAGCTGGAGAATATTTTATAATGGAGAAAATTACCAGCTGGCAATTGGTGTAACCCCGCTCTGTACTGTATCATTCAGTTTTACATCTACTTTAGTACCTACGGGCAGCAATACATCAACCCGGCTTCCGAATTTAATGAAACCCAGTTCGCTGTTCTGTTCTACTTTTTGTCCTGCTGAAAAATAATTTACAATCCTTCTTGCGACCGCACCAGCAATTTGTTTTACAAGAATATCTGCTTTGTCATTTTTAATAACCACGCTGTGTCTTTCATTTTCGGTTGAGGATTTAGGATTCCAGGCAACAAGATATTTCCCCTTGTGGTATTTGCTATAAAGAACTTCCCCTCTTACGGGAGATACATTTCTGTGGACATTAGCAGGACTCATAAAAATAGAAATCTGTAATCTCCTGTCTTTGAAGTATTCTTCATCGAAGGTTTCTTCAATTACGACCACTTTACCGTCTGCAGGAGCAATAATTTTATTGTTATCAATGGTAAATTGCCTTTTTGGAATACGAAAGAATGAAATAATAAAGCAAAAGAATAAGAAACTCAGCACAAAAATGGCCCAGGCAAGCCAGGGCAACTGGTAGCTGAGGAAATAGAAAGAAATTAAGTTTAGAACTACAAAAAGCAGGGCACTCAGGGCGATGGTTTGATATCCTTCTTTGTGAATTGTCATGAACAAAGGTTAAAATGCAAATATAATGAATAGGAACCCCATGTGTGCCTCAGAAAGCATGTATGAGAGATTTCGTTCGTAAGGTTTTTTTAAAGCAAATTCGTCGTCAGAGAACAAAAGATTTTACGTAAATCCAAACAACGGGGGTGGCTATCAGGAGGGAATCAAAACGATCTAAAAATCCTCCATGTCCTGGCATAATATGACCGCTGTCTTTCACATTTGCCATCCGTTTTAGTTTGCTTTCAAGTAAATCTCCCAGGGTTCCAAATATGGCAGAGATTGCCGCGATTACACAGGCATCGCCCACACTGAGACCTAATAAATATGCAATGAGACCAATAGTTGCGATACAAAGCAATATTCCACCGATTGTTCCTTCCCAGGTTTTTTTAGGAGATATACTCGAGAGCGGAGTTTTCCCGATGAGTGAGCCCACGATATAAGCCATCGTATCATTGATCCAAATAGAAAAAATTACAGTAAGCGGAATCACCAACCCGAGATTAAAAATCTTACCGCCAGTGCTCATCCAGGCATCAGGTATAGATCTTAATCCAATCATCAAACTCCAACTTAAAGAAATATAAATGAGTCCCAGTGCAGAATAACCGATGTTCCGCAAATTCATGTGACGTGCAAATAGAATCTCAATGATGGGAAGCACAAAAGCAAAAAGCAAACACAGCCACCATCCAATAGCATGGAGTCTTAAATCACCAATTAAATAACTGTTATTAGTGAAATACAACATGAGTGCCCACCCTGCAATCATAACACCATATTTGTGGAGTGGCGTTATCTCCAAATAGCCCTTGTCAATTAAACCAATAATCCTTTGATATTCGAACCAACATCCAAAATGTATAATAGAAAATAAAATGAAAAAGCTCCACTGATTCCATAGTAATCCCAAGAGCATCACAACTACAAAAATGATTGCAGTGAGTGATCGCGTCTTAAATGTTTGCCAGTTAAAAGCCATACTTAGTTGTGAGAATTATTTTCCTTTTTCCGCCACTCGAATTGCCATAAATTCTAAAATAATTTACCTGATTACTTAAACAGTCAGTTTATCAGAGACAGCATATTTCTTTTGTAGTTCTTTGGAAAATAGTTTCAGGTAATAAAAGAGCGCAATTAAAATCACCAATGCTATCACACCCCACCAAATGGGGTAAGTTTCGTCCATATTATCTTTGAACGACTTTCCCTGTCGTGCCAAAATATACATTTCGGTTACACCAAGCCCGTTATTAAAAAAATGTCCCAGAACAGACAACCATATACTGCCCGTGTACTGATAAATTAAACCCAAAATAACTCCAAGTGCCAGTCTCCATAGAAATCCATAATAAGAAAAATGGGCCAGGCTAAATAATATACTAACAATTAGTATAGAAACCCAGGGAGCTTTAGTGGAGCGGACTAAAAAGTTCTGTAATCCTCCCCGAAAAAATGTTTCTTCAAAAATGGCAGGTAAAAGTCCTATTATAATTAAGGAGAGAATATAATCTTTTACTGTTTTAATATTTGCTGTTGCCTGCACCTGATCACTATACATATCTTCAAGGTGCTTGAAATATTCAGCCAGTGATTTAGATAGTGGAATTCTTTGATTGATTTCACTTAATGCTCCGGCAAAAAAAATGGCCACAACCATTATAAGGAGCATTACGAGAAACTGTTTAAGATTGAAATGCGTTTTAAATCCCAGGAGTTTTGTTGGTTTTCGGTTCAACAAAAATGCAGTTGCATAAGCAGGAACAAAAAATCCAAAGAATGTTGAAACAACCTGTACCATGCGTATTCCATTCACATAATTTGGATTCAACATATCTTTTGCCATATTCAATGGACTTTGACCGGTCATAAACATCCAAATGGGCATACTCACCAACAACCCGGCAATTGTACCTGCAAAAAAGAAAGCAATAAGAATAAAAAAGCCTGCGGAATAAGTTAATCCCTTCGAATCTTCGTTATACATTCTATTAAAAGATTAGTGCGTAAATTTGCCGCCTATTTGGGGATTTGGAGCCCCTAACTGATTCAAAATTAAGCATTGGCAAGATGGTAAACATCGGCAATATACAACTTCCTGAATTTCCGCTTTTACTTGCTCCCATGGAGGATGTGAGTGATCCGCCATTTCGGTATGTGTGCAAACAAAATGGTGCCGATCTGATGTATAGCGAATTTATATCCAGTGAAGGCTTAATTAGAAATGCCATCAAGAGCAAACAAAAACTTGATTTTTCAGAATTCGAACGGCCATTTGGCGTCCAGATTTTTGGTGGCGATGAAGAAGCTATGGCACTAAGTGCTGCCATAGTCGATAGTGTTCAACCTGATCTTGTTGACATCAACTTCGGTTGTCCGGTAAAGAAAGTAGTTTGCAAAGGAGCCGGTGCAGCTGTTTTAAAAGATGTGGACCTGATGGTGCGACTAACATCTGCCGTTGTAAAATCTACATCACTACCAGTAACTGTAAAAACGAGGTTAGGCTGGGATGAAAATTCAAAAAATATCAGGGAAGTTGCTATCAGACTCCAGGATATTGGCATAAAAGCGCTTACCATTCATGGCAGAACCAGATCTCAATTGTATAAAGGAGACGCAGACTGGTCCCTTATCAGCGAAGTAAAAAATGATCCTGCAATACGCATTCCGATTTTCGGCAATGGTGACATAGATACTCCGGAAAAAGCACTTGCATATAAAAACAAATACGGAATTGATGGCATTATGATCGGCAGGGCTTCGATTGGATATCCATGGATATTTAACGAGATAAAACATTTTTTAGCCACCGGAAAACATCTCGCTCCACCTTCAGTTGAAGAAAGAGTTGAAGTATGCAGAACCCATTTAAGAAAATCAGTTGAATGGAAGGGAGAAATATTAGGTATCCTGGAGATGCGCAGACATTATACAAATTATTTAAAAGGGCTTCCACATATTAAGGATTACAGACTGAGACTGGTAACAACCAAATCTCTTCAGGAAATTGAATCCATTCTGGATGAAATTAAAGTTGTTTACTCAGGACATACACTCCAAAGGGAAATGGCCTCATTTCCAACTGAAGCAGTTGAATCCTGTGCCTATTAACCCGGCCCATTACAATTAAGTAAGCCATTCACAATTCATTATCAACCATCCGGCCGACTTCCATAACTAGTGTCAAGTTAAGCATCAAATGACGTTGAGATTCCTCTTCCTGACTTTGCGCCATTTTTTCTCTATTTACA
>PSRI01000228.1 GCA_003175935.1 Bacteroidota bacterium | reverse complement strand
CGGTTGATAGACCGCCAAAGACAAACATAGCACGACGTCCAAATTTGTCAGCCAACCAGCCTGTAATGACCTTATTAGTATCACGGGACCAAAAAAATGGTTTTCCTTTTCTGAAATACAGGATAATGTAAAAAAGATGAAATTTTATAGTCGCTTAATCTCCGAACAGCTGAATCCTAGAGATGGAGGAATATTTTCCGTAAGTTCAGTTTAGATTTCTAGGTTTGAGTCAGTTAATAAGTAAAAAAACTGGAAAAATATTATTGTATACATTATAAAAATCCAGCTGGCATATGAATGATTAAAGAAGAAAATACCCCTTAGAATAGAGGTATTTTCTTTAGTAATTTTTTATTAAGTTTTAGATCTCTTTTGAAATTTATGCTATTTAACGCTCTCTATATTGACAATTTAATCTATTCCTAATTTTCAGTGAACGTTAAAAATAGTTTAACCTTCTCGAATAAAATAACAAGAATCTCAAATATTAACCACTTCAATTATGAAAAACAGGTAAAGTTTCTTAAGGCATTTAACTATAACAAGGAATTTAAAAAGACCAAATCAGATTCGATTTGGTCTTAATATGTTATTGGTTATTTTCTCCACAAAAACGGAGCTACTCGGAAAGGCCTATCACAAGGATATCCTCTTTGGAATAAGATATGCCGTCTTAGCTACTCATATTGAGTATCAAAACGTAGCATTAAGAGTAAGATCGAATAAAACATAGAAAAATGCAGTGGTTCCAATGGATAGAATGACGGACTTCCGGATCGCTACGCGACCTTCGATCCAAGCCACCAGAAAGACAAAGAGAAATGTTCCAATCTTATAATCGGCCCATTTTAATGAAACAATAAAGACTACCAGCCAGAGAACAATGCGAAGGATATTTTTCCATTCCGTTTCTTTTGCGCCTGAGTGTTCTTCCTGTTGCTCTTTTGCAGTTTCCTTCGGTTGCTTTTTGATCACTGTGTTTAATTTTGCTTGAAGATTCGGAAACACATCCAATAACAGGAGACTTAACGTAAATACTACTCCAACCAAAGCAACCGGGAGCGGCAATTCACGGGCCACGGGTTTTAGCTGTAGGGCAAGAACCGCGAGTGTCAGAAAGACAATAAATAAAAATCCATCAAACAGCAGACGGTCCATCGACCTTTGTGCTTTCACTCAAATCACCCACCTTTTCTCTTTCTGTTTTAACAGCTTTGTTATTCCGCAATGTGAAAAAGATAACTGCGATGACAACGACTAAAATGATTAACGAAATAGGACGTGTAAAAAATCCCGTCCATCCCATTGACAGCAGCGTTTGATGAAACGATGTTTCCATCAGTTTACCTACCATTAAAGGAATAACAATATTGATCTTTGGAAAACCAAAACGGTCAAACATATATCCAAGAATACCAAAGGCTAATGCTACATAGACATCACCCATCTCGCCTTTTAGGGCATAGGCGCCAATAATGGAAATGGCCAATATGACAGGAGCTAATATTTGCTTGGAAATGAGCGCTAATTTTGTAAGATACCCTCCGATGAATAAGGCGATAATCGCAGTTATTAAATTACCTGCAACTAAAGCATAGATGATCATCAATATTTTTCCAGGATCCGTTTCGATGAGCTTTGGTCCCGGCTGGATTCCTAATATTGTTAATGAACCCAGGAGCACTGCCATTTCCACATGACTTGGAATACCAAAAATAAGCGATGGAACAAATCCGCTGGCGTCCTTGGAATTATTCGCTGCTTCTGGAGCAATAACCCCGGCAATTTCCCCTTTGCCAAACCGCTCAGGATGTTTGCTTGTCTGGACCGCCTGACCATATGCAACAATAGTGGTAATCGCTCCACCAACTCCAGGGATCATACCCATGAATGTACCGATCGCACTGCTGCGTATGAACACTCCAAAGTTTTTAAAGACTGACTTTACCCCATCACCCACCCCAGTTAACTTTGCTGCTAGTGGCGACTGACCTGCTATGCTGCCCTTCTGGTGCATCATTTCAATCCCTTCGCTGACGGCAAAAAGTCCAATTAATGCTGGAACAATTTCAATTCCGTTATATAAGTACAAACTGCCAAAGGTAAATCGTGTAACGCCAGTAATAGGATCAAATCCAAAAAACGAAATCATAAGCCCAATAACCGCAGCAATTAATCCCTTTAAGACCGACTTTCCTTTGGAAATAACGACAATCATACTTAATCCGGCAAGAGCCATCATAAAAAACTCAGGATAGGAAAAAGCCAAGACCACCTTTTCCCCAAAGGGCAAAATCAGCGTTAATACAACTGCACCAAAAATAGCTGAGAATAAAGCACTACTCGCAGACGCCCCTACAGCATATCCCCCTTTTCCCTTGAGGGTAAGAGGATATCCATCAAACGTAGACGCTACACTTGGAGCATGTCCAGGAAGGTTTAGCAAAATGGCCGCCAGAGATCCTGCTAATGGTATCGCACTCATCGCCCCGATTAACATGACAATGGCGGAAGACGGGTCCATTTTAAAGGTTAAAGGCGTCAATAAAGCCAAGACCTGAGGTCCTCCAAGGCCTGGAAGGATACCAAACAAGAGGCCGACAAGAACCCCTATCATTAGAAACAAAGGAGCTGGCCATGTAATAAACTCCTGAAGAGCTGGTAATACAAGATGTCCCATAATCGAATAAATTCCTCCCTTTATACTTTTGTAAATTTTTAAATATTAAAAATATTTTAAATAATAAAATAATAACAGACTGTGGCAATTCATTCGAGACAGTCTGTTATTCTATTAGATACGGAAAGACTCTTATTTTTTTATCGTGCTCTTTATTGGATCAGCATATTTTTTCAATGATTGAATATCATCCTTTACTTCCTTCAACGTATCGTCTGCATTCAGATATTCTGGAGAATGGTACTCTTTGTTCATTTTATCCAAAAACTTCGGATCCTCCATGGCTTTTTTCAAGGCGTCGCGGAGAACTTGCAAATGTTCTTTGGACACACCAGGCGTTGTTCCAACAGCTCCAACAAGGTTAATCAAATTCGCCAACTCAGGGTGTCCCATTTCACCAATCGTTGGAACATCAGGAAGGTATTTTAATCTTTCTTTCGAATAGACCCAAAGTGGTTTGATTAATTTGGCATCCAATTGTTGACGCATGGCAGGGTAAGGAAATTGAACAAAATCAACGGAACCCTGTGATGCGGCCAAAACGCTTTCCGAGCTGCCGCCACTCGGTACAAAGGTTGGATTGATGCCCAATTCATTGCTTGCAATGAAGGAACCAAGACCCGCTGACGTAGTGATCCCTGTCGTACCCATCCGTAACTTAGGAAATGCTTTTAAGCTATCAATATCCTTTAAGCTGGCTTTTTTATTTGCAGCAGCAACATAAGGCAGGTTAAAGACTTGCCCGATCCATTCTACTTTTGTTAAATCATACTCTCCTTGACCAATAAGTGGTCCCAGTGCAAGGCCTGGCAAAGTGAAGTAGCCGATCGTATACCCATCCGGTTTTGCATGAAGGACATTCTCCGCTCCTACTTGACTATTTCCGCCAGGTATATTTTTCACGATTACAGAAGGCTTATTCGGTAAATATTGAGATAGATAGGGTGCGAGGATCCTTGCGGTTGTGTCAAAATCACCGCCTGGTGCATAAGGAACCACAAAGGTTATCGTCTGCTTTGGAAAACCATCCGATGCTCCATTGGCCGAATTCGTTGTCTTTGCTGCACCGCACCCGGAAAGGATCGCCGTAATGCCAATCGCAGCACAAACCATCTTTAGTAAACTTCTTTTGCTACGCATGCTTTTCAATCTTTTTTCCCCCTTGTCATCATAAAAATTAGAATACGCTTTCAAAATTGTTTTTTCTCGAATCGAGAAATTATTACCTTTTCTACTGTTATTATAATGAAAACTAAACATGAACAATCATTACTGTTCCGTCATACGGCACGTAAATCGAATTTTTTTATGTGATTCTAAATATATTCACTTTTTACTTAGTTCTGCTTGTTTTTTCATAACTTGCTGTAATGATAATCCCATACATTCCAGATATTTCCTTTTTGCCAAATAAAATGTGCCATTTTGTTTATTTCTTCTTCTTCCAATGAATGAGCGGTACCAATTTGACTGGCCATGTATTGGCGGTACGCATTTTCTTCCAAAAACACGCTGCGAACAAAAGTTTCAGCAATTGTTTTACCTGTGATTACTGCACCATGTGCTTTTAATAGAATGATATGATGATGATCAAGTTTCTCGGCTATTTCGTTTGCAATCTCAAAATTGCTGATTGATAGGGATTTAGAAAAGACTGGTATCTCCCCTAACACGGCACCCTGAATAATGACAGGGCGCAAAGGCACTTTTGCGATTGTTAACAAAGTTGACCACTGTGGGTGGGTATGGGCTACTGACTGAATATCCGCTCTCTTTTTATAAATCTGAGTATGAAGGGGATATTCATTAGGAGGTCTTCCTTCTCCTTCAACAAGGTTCCCCTCTAAATCAATTGTAATAATATCTTTTTCTGTAAGAGAATTCCTGCTTGCGGCTGCAGAGTTGATTAACATAAAGTCCGTTTCGGGAATTCGGACACTGAAATGACCGTTAAAATCAATATGTTTTGCCTTCTCCATCATTTTGATAGCGTCCACTAATTGTCGTTTTAGTTTTTCAATAGAATGAACCTCCAAAATGACACCTCCTAACCGAGCGTTACCATACTTGAATGATACTTGCAGATTCAACGGCTTCCCACAGAGTCTTAACTGTAAAGCCATCGTCTTCGGCTTTAGCCCATGAATCATCGACAGGTCGTAAGCCAATTACTACTGAAATTTCTTTTTCTCGCAGAAGCTTTGCATATTCCTGACCTGCTCTACTGTAACCAAGAATGGCTACTCTTTTTCCCAGTAAATATTCTGGTACTTGTAATGAACTTGATGATGATTCCATATTACATTCCTCCCTTTTATGTTGATAAAATATATTTTGCCTGTTTTGAAGGAAACAAAAGCATTATTTAAGGATAAAAGTTTACGGACCTAATAGCCATTCAAAACGGAATGGGCCCCTGCCAATCTTATTTTCGCAAAGACCCATATTCGATTCTTTCATCTTCAAATTCATTTAATTGTAATTTTAATAGTTTTTACTACTACTCTTAATATTTTGCAGTCATTTTTTCTTTTAATCCTTCTCTCCAATCAACACCTTTAGGAAGGAATGAATCACAAGCCCTTACGCTTTGATAGGTTACTGGATCGACGCCTTTTGGCTGTTCCCCTTTTTCAACCACTTTTGCCGCTTCCAACAGCATTTGCCTTGCTGAAATGATTGCTAAATCTGCTGTTCCCAACCGTTCCTTAGTACGGTCAGAAAACGGTTTTTCCATTGTTTCCTGCAGTGCATAATCCTGAGTGTTAATTCCTGCAATCCCGGTAAAAGTCTTTGTTCTTTGTACTTCACGATCAATTAAGAAATCATTTGAAGGATTCCGTTTCAAGCGATATCCGGGCAGCATATCATCTGGTCCTCGACCGAAAGCGATCTCTTCCTGTAATGCAAATTCCGGATCTAACGGAATGGATGGCACAGAAGTATATTTAAAGTTCCAAACCCAAACACTCTCGTCATCAATCGGCACCCAAAAATGGCCTCTAATTGTCGGATACTCCTCCTGGCTTCCATCCTGCCATTTACACATTTGCCCTCGCATCTGTTGGGCCGGCAATATAAACTGATAAGCACGAATATAATTTCCTTCCTCTTTAAGGTCGCGAATGCCAACATATCGGAATCCATAATCTGTTTTATCGACTTCTAACTTAGGATTGGTTGAGCGGCTGCGCAAGGAATTTTTATCATTGATATTATTGTTGTGAGCAAATGATGAATGGGATGTATCAATGCCCCCCTCAAGAGCCTGAAGCCAATTGGCGCCCTCATATGTTTTCGAAACTTGAAAATGGGTTTCGGGCGCTCTCAGCCATTCGTAATCAGGGAAACCTGGCTGCTCATCCTTAGGTCCCATGTAAGTCCAGATGATTCCTGATTTCTCCCATGTCGGATAAGCAGCTAAATTTACTTTCTGCTTGAAATTACTTTCTTCCGGTTCATTCGGCATATCCACACAATTACCATCACGGTCAAACTTCCATCCGTGATAGACACATCGGATACCACATTCCTCGTTCCGTCCCCAGAACAAATGAGCCCGACGATGCGGACAGTATGCATCTAAAATAGCTACCTTTCCTTCTGAATCACGGAAAGCAACCAGATCTTCACCTAGAAGTTTCAATCTTACTTGAGGGCAATCCGCTTCCGGCAATTCTTCTGTTAACAAAGCGGGAATCCAATACCTTCTGAAAACCTCCCCCATCGGAGTACCTGAGCCAGTCCTGCAAAGTTTTTCATTATCTTCTTTTTTTAACATAACGATCTCCCTTTCTTTAACCTAATAAGTTTAAAAATTTTATAAACTAAATATAAATCACTTTTTTGGCTGTCAAACTTACCGGTTCCTCTATATGGAAATGATTATAAAAAAATTTTAGCAGGAGATAATGGTATTTTTTTATATACATTTAAATTCAACCAAATCTTCGCCATTTATATAAAGATCCAAAGCTATGAAAAAAATTTCTGGCTAATATCGATCATTTTCCAATCTTTTGTTAGCATATATCTAATCTCCAAAAAACTCTCACCTTTAATAAAAAAAAGCTTGCAGATTAATCCAAAAAGGACTTTATTCTACAAGCTAAAATAAATTAAATTTTATTTGGCGCTTTTATGCTTATGGACAAAATAATCCATGCCCATCCGTTCAGTAATCAGGCGGCTGCATGTTCTTAGTTGGCTGACATACTGATCAATTTGGCTAGCGTACAAATGGGATTGTAATCCCGTTATGCTAATGGCACCTACTACTTTTCCCATATCATTTTTCACTGGTACAGCAACAGAAGAGAATCCGCTCCTCAATTCCTCCATTGTCACTGCATATCCTTTTTTTCTAATTTCGAAGATTTCTTTTTTTAACTCTTGAGGAGCGATGATGGTTTTATTTGTATATCTTTTTAATTGGTCCGTAACTACCCTTTCTATTTCTTTTTCAGTTTGATTGGCTAATAAAATTTTACCAATAGCAGTGCAATGAACAGGACTTCTATCGCCAATCATGGAAATAGTACCGTCATCTTCACCAGGCATGTGTTTAGAAAGATATACAACTCCCCCTTTATCATACACTCCCAGTCTCACAACTCGGCGGATTGATTTAGCCAGCTTTTCAAGGATGGGATATGAGACTTGACGTAGTTCCATAGTATGATAGACAACAAATCCAAGTTCAAAAGCAGAAATGCCAAGCCGATATTTTTGAGTTTCAGGATTTTTCTCTACTAAATTAACTTGATTTAATGTTTTCATAAGCCGAGATACAGTACTTTTTGCCAATCCTAAGCGAACACTCAGCTCACTTATTCCTAATTCCATCTCTGATCTTGAGAAAGTTTGTAAAATCCGAATGGCATTATGAACTGAAGATAATACTTCTATTTTTTCTTCCAAATCATTTCCTCCAATATTTCAAATATTTCTACTATTAATAATTTAACAAAAAATATAAGCGTTTTCAACAAAACATAACAAGTAAATATTATTGGGAAATAAAATCTTCTTAAATTTTACTATCACTTGTTCTATATAAAGGAACAGTAGGTTTTCATTCCTTCATTAACAAAGGATAATAAATTTTAAGAATTTAACTATTCTATTAAAAATAAAGAAGGGTGTGTTTTATATTGTCAAAACTAAACTTGAGCTTTGCATGCTGGGATTATGACCGGATCCAAGCACTAACTAACGGAATGGTTCAGGCTAATGGTATTAGTCTAAATTGGCTGAATATGCCAGTTGAAGAAACATTTTGGAGAATGATGCGGCATCAGGAATTCGATGTTTCAGAATTATCTTTGTCTTCTTATTTAATTGCAAAAGACCGTGGCTTCCCTAATTTGACGGCCATACCGGTATTTATGTCACGTTCCTTTAGGCATTCCGGTATTTACATTAATAAGAACTCTGGAATAAAGGAACCTGGCGACCTGATTGGAAAACGGGTGGGAATCCCTGAATATCAGTTAACTGCTTGTCTTTGGATCCGTGGAATTCTACAGCATGATTATAACGTATCCCCCGAGGATATCAATTGGTTTACAGGCGGACAGGAGTCTCCGGGTCGTATCGAAAAGATTAAACTTGATCTGCCTCCAGAAATCAGCATTTTCCCAATTAATGAGAATCAAACATTGAACGAAATGCTTGAATCCGGAGAAATTGACGCCCTTATCGCCCCACGTGCACCATCATGCTTCTTAAACGGCTCTGAAAATGTACAGCGTCTGTTCACTGATTTTGTCTCTGTTGAAAAAGATTATTATCAACGCACAGGTATCTTTCCAATTATGCATGTTGTTGCGGTGAAGGATGAGATCCTCAAAGAGCACCCATGGGTAGCGGCAAATTTATATCAAGCATTTGAAGATGCAAAACAAAAAGTATATGAAGGATTCAAGCAAACAGCAGCATTAAAAGTAACTCTTCCGTGGTTCACTTCAGAATGGGAAAAAACAAGGGAATTAATGGGGGAAGATTTTTGGCCATACGGATTGGAGAACAATCGTAAAACCTTAGAAGCAGCCGTCACTTATTCCTATGAACAAGGTCTTATTAAAAATAAATTGAAAGTAAAGGATCTGTTCGCGACAACTACATTAGAAAAATATACACTCTAGCACGATCAAGCAGGAGGTAGTGAAATGGTTGGAAAAGTATTAGCAGCTGTAGCTATTGGAGAAAAACAAACGGAACTGCAGGAATTTGAAATGCCTGAGATTTCACCGGAAGAAGCGATTCTTCGCGTAGAAATCGTCGGCATTTGTGGAACTGATGTCTCTTATTATAGAAAAAATCACGAACCTCGCATTTTAGGGCACCATGTAATCGGATATATTGAAAAAATTGGCGATCTAGCTTCAAAAAGATGGGGTCTTAGCGTAGGTGACAGAGTGGCAATGGAAGAGTATATTCCATGCGGTCAATGCGAAGCATGCCGAACAGGTGCCTATCGATCCTGCATTTTTACGGATCCTCGCTCGGGCAGCATCCGTTATGGAACAGTTCCCATTGCCCATAAACCTTCTTTATGGGGAGGTTTTAGCCAGTACATGTACCTTCATCCAAATTCAGTCCTTCATAAAATGGCAAAACATGTACCGGCAGTAGAAGCGGCCCTGACCCTTCCATTAGCAAATGGTTTTGAGTGGATGTGTATTGAAGGCGATGCCAAACCAGGTAAAATTGTTGCCATTCAGGGTCCTGGACAGCAAGGTCTGGCATGCGGATTAGCGGCGAAAGCTGCCGGAGCAGAGGTGATTATGATTGGCCGCAGTTCAAGTATTCGCCGTTTAGAATTAGCGAAGGAAATTGGAATCGATCATATCATCAATATTAGTAATGAAGATCTGCTTTCTCGTGTAAATGATATAACCAGCGGTAAAATGGTTGATGTCGTACTAGACGTAACTTCCAGAGGGACAACACCAGTAACCTCCTCCCTAGAGATCGCAAAAAAAGGAGGAACTGTCCTTTTAGGAGCTTATAAGTATCAAAACATTCCAGAATTCAACATTGATTTAGTCATCAAGAATACACTAAACATCAAAGGGGTTCGAGGGCACAGCTACCAATCAGTGAAAATGGCGACTGAATTCATTGCTTCCGGAAGATTCCCGCTTAGTAAATTGAATTCCCATAATTACAGATTGGATCAGGTAGATCAGGCATTAAAGACTGCAGGTGGAGAGGGAGAACCATCCCCACTTTTAGTCACCGTTTCACCTTAACAAATGGGATTAATTATGTTTTGAAACAGACCAGGACGTCGACAAAATAAATCGGGTTTATTTCTAAGAGGTTCAACATTTAAAATTGTTGAACCTTTTTCCTTCTCATCAACATGAAGTATTGAAGACACTATCCCTATCAAAACTTAATTAAGTGTTTTTCTTCTCCTGTTTCAGCCAAAATTACTCAAAATCCAGTTAAACTGCGGAATTAACATCCTGATTATATTTAGGAAGAATGATAGAGAAAAATGTACCTTTTCCCTGTTCACTTTTCACCTGAATTTCTCCACCCATTCGTTTTATTATACTAAATGAAACCATCATACCCAATCCAGTTCCATTTTCCTTTGTCGTAAAATAAGGTTCACCAAGGCGGTCTATTTGTTGCTTCGTCATACCGATTCCTTCATCCTTTATGATGATCTTTATTGTGGATATCCCTTCGCAGTTTAAAGAAATGTTTAATTCCCCACCCATTGGCATAGATTCAATGCTATTTTTTAATATATTTATCAGACTTTGCTCAAATTTTTTTCGTTCTCCTAAGACAAAACAATTCTGATTCTCCATGAGAGAAGTATTTATTTTAACATTATTTATTTTCGCTAAGGGGGTAAGTACCTTGACACCATGTTGTATTTCTTCAAAAATAAAGATTTTCTCTTTATCTTTAGGGGCTGGTTTTGCAAAGGTCAAATAGTCATCGATAATGTCTATTGCTTGATCTAACTCTTGTGCAGCAATTTTTAAGTAATTATTTCTAGTCTCGATAGGAATTCTTTCATCTGATAGCAGCTGAATAAATCCTCTGGTGGCGGTTAGCGGGTTCCCAATTTCATGTGAGATACTTGCGGCAAGATGCCTTGCAACCTCCAGTTTCTTTGCTTTTATTGATTTGTGTAATAAATTAAAATTAATCATAATTACTTCAGTAAGAAGTATTGTTATCACCATTCCAATAACATTTAAAATCCAATGTTCGATACGAATATTCATCAACTCAGCTCTGCTAAACAAAACGGGAGGAAAGTTTGTTGAAAAGATTAAAGAAAGCAGGGTCAATCCACTGCTTACTAATACTTTCTGCTTTAGAGGTTTCTTTTGATAATAGGAAGAAACTATCGCCGCACAAATAGTTATGAATATAAATATTAAAAATGAACTATAAAATGCCTCTCCACCAATTAAATACCTAACGGTTATGATCACAGATAATAATAAAGCCCCTGCCTTATATCCACCATATAATGTGCCCAATATCAATGGAATCCTTCGAAAATCAAGAAGAAGAGGTTGAACGAAAGCTATAGGAAAGGTCATACATAGAATAATAGAGAGTATAGGGAAAATAGCAAACATCCACTTTTTTACCCATTTAAATTGATAAATATAATGTAAAAGATAGAACAATTGCCATACAAATAAAGGGAACAAAACTGATAAAAAACTGATAACTAAGTTTTTAGTATAAAGATCCATACCACTTACACCGAACCTCGTTTCGTTTAAATAATTAAATAATAAAATTATATCAAAATTGTATTTCCAACCATCTATAACCTATCGAAATTCTGTTCCGTTAATAGAATAAGAAATTCGGAAAAAATATTATTGTATTCATAATATAATTCAGGTGGCACAAGAATGAATAAAGAAGAAAATACCTCTGAGAATAGAGGTATTTTCCAATCTTATTTCGAATTTATAGCCAAAGCGACTTCGAGTGATGTAACCTTGTTACAGGTTTTTTAAGAGATCAAAAATTCCAATTTTTTCTATTCGTAATTTTCGGAAATTTCAACAGACAGTT
>PSRI01000240.1 GCA_003175935.1 Bacteroidota bacterium | reverse complement strand
TGTGTGCCGAAGCGATAGCGAAGGTACAAGCTATAGCGGTGGCGCAAGCTTCGCGAAGGCGAGCAGGCAGGCAACCTTCAACCTTCAACATTGAGGGTTTTCGTCGCAGAATTTTAGTAGCTCATCTCATTTGAAATTTTAGGGAGATTTTGCCTGATATTTTTGCCCATTATTTCAATTCACGTAATCTGTTTGGAATAAAGGAAACAGAATTAGAGAATGATAAAAAGGATTCAAATGAAAAAAATTACACTACTTGTGAGCCTGGTTTTGGCATCTTTTTGGGCATTCGCCCAATTTCCCGGCGCAACTCCAGGAAAAGGTGGCCAGGCGGCCCCAAATATTGGACATATCTACGGCAAAATAACTGACAGTGCGGGTAAGCCCGTTGTGGACGCTTCTATCATATTATTACAAAATCGATTTGATTCAGTATCTAAAAAAAGAAAAGACTACCTGTTTAAAGGTGTAAGTAGCAAATCAAATGGAGAATTTAGCCTGGAAGAACTGCCCATTTTCGGTGGTTTGAAATTGAAGATTTCTGCTTCCGGTTTTAAGCCGGTTGAAATGCCAATTGCATTTCAAATGAAAATGCCTTCGGCTTCAGGTGCGCCTGCTGGCGGACAAAATGGTCAAAACCAAATGGCAGGTCTAAGTAATCTTCTCAACTCTATAGATAAAGATCTCGGAAATATCAAAATGGAAACAGATGTGCAGCAACTGAAAGAAATTACTGTCACTGCTTCCAAGCCACTTATGAAAATGGACATCGACAAAAAAGTTTTTAATGTCGATAAAAATATTGTGAGTACTGGTGGCACTGCCCTTGATGTGATGAAAAACGTACCGTCGGTACAGGTAGACATTGACGGCAATGTGAAATTGAGAAATGCTACTCCGCAAATTTATATTGATGGTCGTCCTACTACATTAACACTGGATCAAATTCCTGCGGATGCAATCGAAAGCGTAGAGGTGATCACCAACCCTTCTGCAAAATATGATGCATCAGGCGGTAATGCAGGTATTTTGAATATCGTCCTGAAGAAAAATAAAAAGTCCGGCTACAATGGTAACCTGATGGCAGGTGTTGATAAAAGAGGTGGAGTAAATGGCGGAGGTAATTTTAACGTGAGACAGGGAAAAATAAATCTCTCCATCGCCGCAATGGTAA
The DNA here is from genome assembly GCA_003175935.1 of Bacteroidota bacterium. Lineage (GTDB taxonomy): Bacteria > Bacteroidota > Bacteroidia > Chitinophagales > Chitinophagaceae > PSRI01. The sequence goes on along the minus strand of PSRI01000240.1, from coordinate 27,270 downwards.
ACCAGATGAAAAATCATTCAACTGGTACCACAGAAAGAACAAATTTCGGAGACACAATGACTCATGTTAGTCAGGTTAATGATAATAAAACAAACGGCGGATTTGCCTTTGGAAGAATTGGTTTGGATTATTTTGTTACCAATAGAACCACATTATCTCTGGCTGGGATTAAAGTCCACGGGCAATTCAAACCCAATGAGGTGATCGATATTACAACAGATAGTTTGTATCCTTCAGGAACAGTGAGTCACTATAGTCAGCGTTTTTCAAATAGCACAAGGGAATTCAATGCTAACGGGCTCCAACTGGGTATGAAACATAATTTCGTAAAAGCAGGTGAAGAATTAACTGCGGACCTGAACTATTTTTCCGGGAAGAATGGAAGCGATGCCCTCTACACTACAAATTACTACGATCCGAAATCTGAAATTAGCGGAACTCAATATCAAAAAGTAATCGCAGACGGCAGGAATAAATTTTTTACAGTTCAAACTGATTTTGTAAATCCTTTCAAGGGTGGAAAAACCAAACTTGAGGCAGGTTTGCGCGCACAATTGAACACCCTCACCAATAATAACCAAACCTATTTGCAAAGTCCGGGCTCTCCGGATTATATCGAGCTCCCGAATGCGACTACAAATTATAAGAACCACAACAATGTGTACGCGGCCTATACAACAATAACAAGTTCTATCAAGAATTTTGGCTACCAGGTAGGCCTACGCGCAGAAAGTTCAAACTATACTGGCGAGATGACAAATACAGGAGAGAAATTTGGAAACACTTATCCGATCAGTCTTTTCCCTTCAGTTTTCCTGAGCCAGAAATTAAAGAACAAGCAGCAATTGCAGGCGAGCTTCACAAGGAGAATTAATCGTCCGAACTTTTTTCAGCTGATTCCTTACACAGATTATACGGATAGTTTAAATATCACACGCGGCAATCCTAATCTTCGTCCGGAATTTACGAACTCGATGGAGTTGTCTTATGGAAAAACATTTAAAGGCAATAACAATATTCTTGCATCGGTCTATTACAAGCATACAAAAGACATGATCACCCGATACATTGATAAAGCTAACAACCCATCTACCGGCCAGGAAGATTTGATCAACACTTTTGTAAATGCCGCTTCAGGTTATTCCGCAGGTGCAGAATTTACATCGGTAAATACAATCACAAAATGGTTGGATGTCACCACAAACGTTAACCTCTATAATTCAAAAATCAACACTGAAAATATTAATGAAACGCCTCAAGATGCAATGTGGAGCTGGTTTGGAAAATTCAACAGTAATTTCAAACTGCCTAAAAACTTCACGATCCAGGTTTCTGCAGATTATCAGTCTAAAACAAACCTTCCTGTAAACAATGGTCAGGGTGGATTCGGTCCTCCTTCACAGGCTCAATCATCTTCGCAAGGATATATTCGTCCTTACTGGGGTATGGATGCTGCGATTAAGAAATCTTTCCTGAAGAACAATGCAGCTTCGGTTACGCTTAGTGTGAGTGACATATTTGCAACAAGAAAATCTGACCAGCATTCTGAAAGCATTTATTTTGTTCAGGACTATTACAGAATCAACAATCCACAAATGTTCAGACTCAATTTCACTTATCGCTTTGGAAAGATGGACGTGAGTTTGTTTAAGAGACAAAATTTAAAGAGCCAGGGAGAAGGAATGCAGGGTGCGAGCCAGATGGGCCAATAATCTAAAAATACTTTTCACATAAAATTTAACCAGGTAAAAAAACGGTTCATGAAATTCAAAATCTTTCTGCTCATTGCACTGGTTTCGCCTTCATTTATGATGGCACAACAGGCTGGAAAAACGGTTCCGCAATTAGGAAAAAGTCCAATCAGGGATGTAATTGCAGCGATGACGCTTGAAGAGAAAGCAAAATTAGTGGTAGGATTAGGATTTCGATTTGGCCCTCAAAATGGACCAACAGTTGGAAAAACCGAAGTAAAAGTACCAGGCGCAGCAGGAAACACATTTGCAATTCCCCGCTTGGGCATTCCTTCAATTACTGTAGCAGATGGCCCTGCCGGACTTAGAATTTCTCCTTACAGAAATAAGGACAGTTCGAAATCATACTTTGCGACAGCCTTTCCAGTTGGTACACTGATAGCATCCAGCTGGGATACTTCCATCGCATATAAAGTAGGTAAAGCAATGGGCAGTGAAGTACATGATTATGGTGTTGATATTTTACTCGGGCCTGCGCTTAATATTCACCGCAATCCCCTGGGAGGAAGGAATTTTGAATATTATTCTGAGGACCCAATTGTTTCTGGTTATATCACTTCGTCGGTTGTAAACGGACTTCAAAGTAACGGAATAGGAACTTCCATTAAACATTTTGCAGCTAACAACCAGGAAACAAATCGCAGCACGGTAAATACCATCGTTAGTGAAAGAGCATTGAGGGAAATATATCTGAAAGGATTTGAGATTACAGTGAAGAAATCAAATCCATGGACTGTGATGAGCTCGTATAATTTCATTAATGGAACTTATACTTCTGAAGATTATGATTTGCTCACAACGATTCTTAGGAAAGAATGGGGTTATAAGGGGCTTGTGATGACAGACTGGTTTGGGGGAAAAGATCCGGTTGCACAGATGAAAGCAGGAAATGATCTGCTAATGCCGGGTACAGCACAGCAATCGCAAAGAATTCAATCAGCAGTTGAACACGATTCCCTTGACGGGAAAGTTTTGGATGCGAATGTGGAGCGTGTATTAAACCTGATATTAAAAACACCTGGATATAAGAACTATAAATATTCTGATCATCCGGATTTGCAAAAGGATGCTGCAGTATCCCGCATGGCTGCTTCTGAAGGAATGATATTGTTGAGGAATGAAGGGAATGCCCTTCCAATCAAAAAAGGAGCAAACATTGCTCTGTTTGGAAATACCAGTTATGATATTATTGCAGGTGGAACAGGAAGTGGTGATGTAAACAAAGCTTACACCATTTCACTTGCCCAAGGGTTGAAAAATGCGGGATTCAATTTGCAATCATCGCTCACCGGGTCCTACGAAAAATATATTGAGGAAGCAAAATCGAAACGTCCGCCACAACGAAATATGTTCATGGCACCGAAACCAATTGATGAAATGGTGTTGTCTTCGGACCTTATAAATAGCCAGGCAAATAACGCAGATTATGCCATTATAACCATTGGAAGAAACGCAGGAGAAGGTGCAGACAGAAGAGTGGAAAACGATTTTGAACTCACTTCATTTGAGAAAGACCTGATCCAGAATGTAGGTTCTGCATTTCATGCAAAGAACAAAAAATTGATTGTGGTGCTCAATATTGGGGGAGTAATTGAAGTGGCGAGTTGGAGAGATAAAGTAGACGGCATTCTTCTCGCGTGGCAACCAGGACTGGAGGCAGGAAATGCTATTTCAGATATTTTGAGTGGCAAGGTGAATCCTTCCGGAAAATTAGCTACTACTTTCCCGGTTGAATACAAAGATGTGCCTTCAGCAAAAAATTTCCCAGGGAAAGAATTCACTGATAAAGCAACCACAGGAAATTTCGGTATGAAACTGGTACCCGCAGAAGTTATTTACGAAGAAGGAATTTATGTTGGATATCGATATTATAACACTTACAATGTTCAACCCGCTTATGAATTTGGATATGGTCTTAGCTATACCGACTTCAAATATGAAAATCTGAAATTGAACAGCACTACACTTAAAGGCAAAATCACCATTTCACTAACAGTTAAGAATACGGGCAGGGTTGCAGGTAAAGAAGTTGTACAGTTATACATAAAAGCACCCGGGAAAAACCTGGATAAACCTAATGAAGAACTAAAAGGTTTTGCCAAAACAAAATTGCTTGGCCCAGGACAATCTCAGTTGGTTTCTTTTGTTATAAATACTTCAGATATTGCTTCTTTCGATACGGAATCAAGTTCATGGGTAGCAGAACAAGGGTCTTACGTGGTGGAAGTTGGAGCATCATCGCGGAACTTCAAATTGAAATCATCTTTCAATCTTCCAAAGAACATGACAACTGAAAAAGTTCATAAGGTTTTGGTACCGCAACAAAATATACAGGAATTCAAAAAGCCTTCCTCCGAAAGCACGAGTACCATTTTCGAATTAAATAACTTCCGGATTGGAAGTTGATTCCCATTCAAAATTTTGGAAGCGTCCGCACGGTAGAATTTCTATCCCGGACGCTTTCATTTTTGCAGCAGTCGTGAAGAATCCTGATTACATTTTCGCAGGCTTTTTTATCTTCATAAAAATTTGTTGGATGAGTCAGAAAATTTTGCGTGTAGGAATTGTAGGCTTTGGCATCTCTGCCAAAGTATTCCATGCCCCTTTCATTACTACTATGCCTGGCAAATACGAGCTGGTGGCAGTTTTGGAAAGAAGCAGAAATGAATCGAAAGAAAAGTATCCCTTCGTAAAAGTTGTAAGGACAATGGATGAGCTTTTGTCTGACCCCTCCATCGATCTCATTATAGTTACAACTCCAAATGACACTCATTTTCCCTATACCAAAATGAGTTTGCAAGCCGGGAGAAGTGTTGTTCTGGAGAAACCATTTACGGTTACAACTATCGAAGGTTTGGAACTCGTGAATCTTGCCAAAAAATCAAGAGGTGTTCTCAGCGTTTACCAAAATCGCAGATACGTAGGAGATTTTTTGACAATCAGGGAAATCCTATCCCAAAAAATGCTGGGGGATATTCATACATACGATGCCCATTATGATCGATATCGGGCTGAAGCACGCCCACAGGCCTGGAGAGAAGCGCCTGAACCCGGCAGTGGAATTCTATATGATTTGGGGGCACATTTAATTGACCAGAGTTTTTGCTTGTTCGGACTACCTAAAAATATTCTTGCTGATGTGAGACTTCAAAGACCGCATGCCAGAGTTGATGATTTTTTTGATATGTGGCTCGATTACGGCTTTTTAAAAGTGCACCTGCATTCGGGTATGCTCGTACGTGAGCCCGGACCGCGATTCATGATTCATGGTACACAGGGATCGTTTATCAAAAATGGGGAGGATCCGCAGGAAGCGCTACTACGCGCGGGAGAACTACCCATTGGAAAGGATTGGGGTAAAGATCCGGAATCTTTATATGGCTATTTGCATTCAGAAATTGATGGCAAAATGATTCGGGATCATGTCCCAACTACGCCTGGCAATTTTGGTTTGTATTATGAAAATCTCTATAAAACCATCGTTGAAGGCGCACCGCTCCGGGAAAAACCGGAACATGGTTACAATACCATCCGTTTGATTGAACTTGCATTTGAGAGCAGCAAACAAAAAAAGCAAATTCCCTGCGAAGGATTTATAGATGTCGAGTATTAAAGTTTGCTTTTAACCTTCGGCAACCATCAAACTGCATCCCCGCAAATCGCTGTTATCAATTCTACCAAGGACTTCAAAACTTCCGTCTGGATAAAGAGTTCCCAAATCATCAGTTGCAATAAAAGCGCAGGAATAAATATTTGCAAAATCAATGACATTGATGATTCCACTAAGTCCTGATGAATTAGTACCAGAATCAAAATTCTTAATGGCCAGGGGATCATCTTCATCTCTGATAAGTATCTTCATCCATTTGGGTGCATGAAATATTCCACCTCCTTTCGAATATCCCTGGGAAAGCAATTCTGTCATCCCGTATTCCGAATGAATCTGATCTACCTGAAATTTTTCTTTAAGAATTGCATGAACCTGTTCCCTGGTCATCTCTTCCCTCCTACCCTTCATACCACCTGTTTCCATGATATACGTATGTTTCAGTGGAAATGAATATTTCGCGGCAAAATCGAGCAATGCAAAACTTACTCCTATCAAAATAGTATTTTGTTTTTTTGACTCCAGTCTTTCCAAAACATCAGCCAATTTTTCATGATCATACAAATAAAATCCACTTTCCTCTTGCTCACTTTGATCAATTAAATCCTGAACCATGTATACCAGCGATGAATTTGATCTTTCCAGGTAAGAAGGTAACAATCCCAATATGCACCAATTGGTTGCCGGGCCATAAAATTGACCAAACGTTTTGCGAAAACTTTCCGTATAGATATTGAGGTTTTTGACAAAATGCCGGCTTGGTCTTGATTGAGTAGTACCGCTACTTTCAAAAATAGATTCAGCTTCAAAAGAAGTCGCTTTTACTTCGTGGCTCTTAAAGAACTGGATAGGAAGAAAGGGAATTTTTTCCACGGAATGAATAGCGGATATATTAGAAAGAATGGTATCGCAATAAGCTCTGTAAACCTCATTGTTCTCGTATTGAAAGTTAAAGATTTCAAGAGCCAGATCATCAAAGCCGGAAATGTTAAAATCAAAAATCCTTTGGGTAAAATCAATATGTGCCCGTACTTTATTCAAGTGGAATAATTACATTTGTTTTAGTCAATATAAGTACATGAGATTCGGAACCGCATTATTTTTTCTCCTTTTCCTGAGTATTTCCTGCAGCAAAGATAAGTATGCTTCAAAACCGCAACTCACACTGAAGGAAATGAGTGGGAATTACGTACCCAAGGGTGCCGGACTTCAATTTACAATTGAATTTACCGATGCAGAAGGTGACCTTACGGGTGCTGTTGGAATTCAGAAAATTTCATCCACCTGCGATCTCGCAAGTTATATTGATACTCTCAAATTCGTCATCCCTTCTTTTCCAGCTACACAAAACCAAAAAGGGGATTTATTAATAACCCTTGAATCTATTGACCTCGTTCCTATTGAGTGCAATGGACAGGACACAGTAGAACAGGCTACTTTTAAATTTTGGGTAAAAGACAAAGGTGGCAATATCAGCGATACATTAACTGCTCCTCCAGTTACCATTCTGAAGTAATTTTGCCATAGATTCACATGATGTTCAAGAGGGCTTTCAATTTTTTTATATACAGCAGCATCTTTGTTAGTTTATGTGCAGTAATCATGGTTGCACAAACGAATATTCTCTTTCACCTTGAATACGAAAAATTTCCATTTTTCTTTTTTGTTTTTTGCTCCACACTTTGTTCTTACAATTTTCACTGGTGGTTAACTCCATATGCTCCCAACGGTTCCATGCGCAATGAATGGAACCAGGGAAATCGAATTCTTATGGTCTTTTTTTGTATACTTGGACTGATAGGGGCAGCTTACACGGGATGGGGACTTCGGAACCATTGGATGGCCCTGGGGATCGGCGTCTTCGCTACCTTCCTATACACTGCACCGAAAATTCCATACGGCGCGTTTAGGAAACTGAGCAAAATAGCCGTGGGAAAAACAATCTTCCTCTCATTTGTGTGGATGTACGTCACTACTGCCCTCCCCATTTTGGTATCAGATGCCAACTTCAATTTTGCGCACCTGCTTTTTTGCAGTTCCAGGTTCTTCTTAATTTTTGCTATTTGTATTTTGTTCGATTACAAGGACAGGGAAGAAGACCGCCGTCAGGGTATAGTGAGTATGGTCACACGCTTTAGCGATCAAAATATAATGAAGCTTTACCTTCTCACAGTGCTAATATTCGGACTGAGCTCTGCCGCACTGTACTTTTACGATATTCCTTTTTTGGACGTTATTACAATTTTGCTGGCAATTATTCCACTTCTGGGATTGAAAAATTATGCCCGAACACATTTTGGAGATTATCTCTATTATTTTGTTCTGGATGGATTGATGATGGCTTCAGCTCTTATCACTGTATTCATTAGGATTTAGTTATTTTTGATTTTCTAAAAGATAATTATGGCTAAACAAACAAAAGGCAAGATTAAATCGATACTAACAGATAAATCTTTATTGTTTCTCAGAAATTATATCAACAATGCGTCGCCAACGGGATTTGAAAGCAGCGGACAAAAACTTTGGTTAGAATACATCAAACCCTTTATAGATACAAATTTTACAGATCCATACGGTACTGCTGTGGGAGTAATTAATCCCGACGAAAAATTCAAAATTGTAATTGAGGCCCATGCCGATGAAATTAGCTGGTTTGTTAACTTTATCTCTAATGATGGTTTGATTTATTTGAAAAGAAATGGCGGGGTAGATCATCAAATCGCTCCTGGAAAAAGAGTTTTGGTGCACGGTAAAAAAGGAACTGTAAAAGCTGTTTTCGGTTGGCCTGCGATTCATACCAGACTCGCCAGTACAGACTCCAAAGAAACTCAACCCCGGGTTGACAATCTCTTTTTAGATTGTGGTGCACGCAATAGAAAGGAAGTTGAAGCACTTGGTATACATATCGGCGCAGTAGCAACTTACGAAGAGGGATTCGACGAACTCTCGAATGACTACTACGTGGGTCGCGCCTTTGATAACCGGATTGGAGGATTCATGATTGCAGAAGTTGCCCGCCTGCTAAAAGAAAATAAAAAGAAAATCCCATATGCTCTTTACATTGTTAATGCAGTACAGGAAGAAGTGGGATTGAGAGGTGCTGAAATGATCGCAAGGAGAATTAAACCGGATATTGCCATCATTACAGACGTTACACATGACACTACAACCCCAATGGTAAATAAAATTATTGAAGGCGAAGTTGCCTGTGGAAAAGGACCTTCGCTTGCATATGGCCCGGCGGTGCACAATAAATTATTGGATATAGTTCAAAAAGCTGCAGAAAAAAATAAGATTCCTGTACAATTACGCACCGTCAGCAGAAGTACGGGTACCGACACTGATTCATTCGCTTATGCCAATGACGGATGTCCTTCGGTACTCATATCCATTCCACTCAGGTATATGCATACTACAGTTGAAATGCTTCACAAAAGTGATATAGAAAATACAATTAAACTGATGTACGAAACTTTGATGCAATTGAGTCCTAAAACTAACCTGAGTTACTTTTAATGTGTATTCACTTGCTTTATATTGACCCCGGGAGTGGAAGCTATTTGGTGCAGGTGATCATTGCCGGTATCCTTGGAATTGCATTTTATTTTAAATCAATCTGGACCAAAATAAAATCCATTTTTGGAGCCCGTAGAAAAGAAGAAACCGGAGATAATTTGAAACAAAATGACTGATTTCAAAAAACATCCCGCATCATTCAGAGATCCTGCGGGATTTGTATTTCAGTCGGATAGTAAATGGTATCGTCAAATAAATCAATCTTATGCTCAGGCATATTCCAAATTAAAATCCTCGGGACTGCTCGATAAACTTATAGCCCAAAATAAATTAATTCCTCATTCAGAAATCCAGAAGAACCTTAGCGGAGATAAAAACCATTGGCTTACACTTCTTCCCCAACAAATCCCATATTTGTCATTCCCATATGAATGGTCATTTGATGCGTTGAGGGATACCGCAATCCTAACCTTGGATATTGCCCTGGAATCAATGAATTATGGGATGATATTGAAAGATGCTACCCCTTTTAATTTTCAAATCGTTTCGGGCGGTCCGATTTTGATTGATACTTTATCATTCGAAAAATACGATGAAACAAAACCCTGGGTTGCATACAGACAATTCATTGAAACTTTTCTGTGTCCATTATTATTATCGAGTTATAAAAGCCCTGCGTTCATTGGAATGCTGTCACAGTATCCCAATGGAATACCTGTAAATTTTTGCGCGGCTCTGCTACCCTTCTCCAGCAAATTAAACCCACTTTCGGGCCTTCATATTCATTTGCAGTCCAAAGTTTCTGCCGAAAAAACATCAAACACTAAACAGATTACTTTCACGCGTGAAAAACTTACGAGAATACTGGCACATTTAAAATCAGGGATCCAAAATTTGAAATTGAACCAGGTAAGGTCAGAGTGGAATGATTACTACGATTCTACTGTACCGAAAAAGAATTATGTTGAAGAAAAGGAAAGACTTTTTCGCTCTTTCTTAGAAATTTCCAGTCCTGTCAGCTGTCTGGATATTGGTACAAACCAGGGATATTTTTCTTTGCTCGCTTCGGAAATGGAGATCGACACAGTTGCCATCGATAGCGATCATCTTTGTGTAAACGATTTATACATTGATACACGAAAAAAAAATATAAAAAATCTTCTTCCTCTTGTAATTGACATGTCGAATCCCAGTCCTTCTATCGGGTGGGACAATGAAGAACGAGCCGCTTTTTTAGGCCGAAGTAAATTTGATATGGTACTTGCGCTGGCTTTAATTCATCATTTGGCTATCGGGAAAAACCTCCCTTTTGAAAAAATCGCAAATACGTTTTCAAGCCTGGGTGAATGGTTAATTATTGAATTTGTACCCTCATCAGATGAAAAATCAACAATTATTTTGGGTGAGAGAACGGATATGTTTAGCTGGTACACACAAGAAATTTTTGAAACTGAATTTTCAAATTTTTATACAATCAAAGAAAAGAAAACGATTGGCGAAAGTGGGAGAACCCTTTACTTAATGCATCGAAATTTGAGTTAAGAGAAATGCTGAACCCCATATGACCAGAATTGATAAATTCTTCAGGAAATATTATTGGCTATTCATTTTTTCCATTCCCTTATTCTATGTGCTTCACAATTACAATGAATATTTTGGTTTATTATCATTAGGTCAATCCGGCCAATTTCTTCTGATTCATATTATTGTATTTACTGCATTATTCTATTTACTAAAGTTGTTTTATCGCAATGCAGCCTGGAGTCTGCTTTTATTAATGATCATTTATTTCTTCTTTGGAGCGGCTCACGATTTACTGAAATCTGTTCCATCACTAAAATTTTTTGCTACTTATAAATTCCTGCTGCCCCTTTTGGGTTTATTGGTCCTTGCTATTTTATTTATCGGAAGCCGTTTGCAAAATCCACCATGGAATACTCTTATGTACTTTAATTTATTATTCGTAATATTTCTCAGTTATGAAATTGTAGTCCTCATACTAAATATTTCATTTCACAAAGACAGGTCAAATAATTTCTCGCAAAAAGAGATTATATCCTTGAATTTGAACCAGCCGATTGACACTGCTCGTTTACCCGACATATATTTTATTGTCCTCGATGAATATACAAGCTCCGACTGCTTAAAAACTGAATTTAATTACGACAATTCTTCAATCGATTCAATTTTTTCTCAAAATCATTTTTATGTTTCAACGAAATCTTCAAGCAACTATAACATTACTCCCTTTTCGATTTCTTCCACACTCAACCTGGATTTCCTAAAGCCGGATTTGAATGGGAAAAAAATGACTGCAAAATTGATCTTGCAGGGATTAAGTACCATGCAAAATTGTTTTCTGCCTAAGTTCCTGGATAATTATGGCTACGAAATAAGAAATCTATCTGTATACCGATTAAACAGATATGATCCGCCCCGACCGGAGTTATTTGCACCTATGAAAAAAAATGTATTGAGAATGGGAACACTTTACGGCAGAATCCAAAGGGATATTTCATACGCAGTGTATAGTCGTTTGCCTCTTACTAAAAAATGGATACTGGATAAAAATTTTAATGAAGAACGAAATAACCAGGTCAGTAACAATCAAAATTGTCTCGACCTATTAAATCAGGAGATTGAAAATAATGTGAGCAAACCCAGATTTGTGTATTGTCATGTAAGTCTGCCACACGAACCATTTTATGTGGATCGCAATGGAAATTTCTATTCGGATTCAACACAAAGACAATTTACCAATAAACAACTTTACCTGGAACAATTGCAATTCGTGAATAAGCAATTGGCAAAGCTCATTCCCAAAATCAATCAAACCAGATCACGCCCAACAGTTGCGATCATTGAAGGCGATCATGGTTTTCGGTATTATGACGAACTTAAAAATGAAAACGATATTTTCAGAAACTTAAATGCATACTATTTTTCCGATAAGGACTATAGAGCGCTTTATGATCATATAAGTCCGGTTAATAGCTTTAGGGTTATACTAAACAAGTACTTCCATACACAGCTGCATTTATTGACTGATAGTTCAGTTTTTATTAATGACAGAGTTGACTTATACCACTGAGAATTTTAAATAAATAATCTGCTTAAAGGTTAGATAAAATTTTCCAGCTATTTTTGTACTTCAGCATAAGATTCAATTATGATTCGAAACAACTGGTCACGTTCAGAGATTACAGAAATATATGAATCTCCATTATTAGAGCTCCTGTATCGTGCAGCTACTGTTCATCGTGAGTATCAGGATACAGGTGAAGTGCAGGTATGCACTTTGCTTTCCATTAAAACTGGTGGTTGCCCTGAAGATTGCGCGTATTGCCCGCAAGCTGCTCGCTATAATACAGGGGTGCAGGCACATGCCCTTATGAAAACTGAGGATGTAATTGCATCTGCTCAAAGAGCTAAAGAATCCGGATCAACCAGATTTTGTATGGGTGCCGCCTGGAGAGAAGTTCGGGATAATCGTGATTTTGACAGAGTTTTGGACATGGTGAAGGAAGTAAACAATCTGGGTATGGAAGTATGCTGCACCATGGGAATGCTTACTGAAGAGCAGGCACGCAAATTAGCTGATGCGGGATTACATGCATATAATCATAATCTTGATACCTCTTCTGAGTACTATCACGACATCATAACTACAAGGACCTATGACGACAGGTTAAAAACTTTGGACAATGTGCGCAAAGCCGGTGTTACGGTTTGCTGCGGAGGAATTATTGGATTGGGTGAAACACATGAAGACAGAATTGGAATGTTACATACACTTTCAACACTGCCTTCACATCCCGAAAGTGTACCAATTAATGCACTGGTGAGAGTAAAGGGAACGCCGTTGGAAAATCAACCCAAAGTAGATGTTTGGGATATGATTCGAATGATCGCGACAGCGAGAATTATTATGCCAGCTGCCATGGTGCGCCTAAGCGCAGGAAGAACCGAAATGAGTATGGCTGAACAGGCATTATGTTTTATGGCCGGAGCCAATTCTATATTTGCCGGAGATAAATTATTGACAACTCCAAATCCAGGATGGGATGCAGATCGGGAGATGTTTGAATTACTCGGACTGAAGCCAAGAGAAAGTTTTAAAGAAGAAAAAAAAATTGCGGTTAACGCCTAAACAAAAACCCCGGCTTGTGGCCGGGATTAATTGTTGGTTTTGGTTCTTATTTCTTCGCAGATATAAATTCCACCTTCATACACTTCATGAATTGCGCGAACCAGTTCATGAGCAACGGCGGATTTGGTGACATATCCTTTAGCTCCTGCATGGAGCATTTTTTTTACATAAGAGTGATCCCGATGAGCCGAAAGTCCAATTATTTTGGATTCCGGCCACTGCCTGGAGATGATGGATGCCGCATCAATTCCCGACATCCTTTTCATATTAATATCCATTAATACGATGTTGGGCCTCAATTCTTCAACAATTCTTATGCATTCAGTACCATCTGAACAGGTGGCGAGAATGCTTATATCTTCAAAAGAGCCTAAATAAAAGCTCCAGGCATTTCTTACTTGATCGTGGTCCTCTGCAATTACCACTGTAATCATGCAGCAAGCTAGAGTTTGGTTTCACTCCTAGTCGAGAAAAATCACCAAATGGTTTCATCCTGCAAAAAAAATCTATGGAACTGGGTAAAATGAAAGAAGAAGTACGTACTGGGTAATAATAGGAAACTCCCCCATAAACATGGTGGAGTTTCTTTAACCCTTAAAACAATCAACATGAAATTATCCTTGTTGATAATATCCATAACGGAAAAAATTCCGGAATGGTTGGATCAAAAATGAAATAAATCAGTCTTTGAAAATCAATTTAATGCCAGATCCAGCACCTGCTGCATGCTCTTTACATAATGAAATTTCATGCCCTTTATGAATGTGGCATTAATTTCAAGTACGTCCTTTTCATTCTGCCAACACATTATAATCTCTTTGAGGCCGGCCCGCTTGGCTGCCAAAACTTTTTCTTTAATTCCTCCCACAGGCAAAACCTGCCCCCTGAGCGTAATTTCTCCCGTCATCGCCAAATAAGGCTTCACTTTCCGATTGGTAAGCGCCGAAGCCAAAGCAGTCATCATGGTAATACCCGCACTCGGCCCGTCTTTCGGAACAGCACCTTCCGGCACATGGATATGAATATTTTTATTCTGGAAAAGTTGAGGATCAATTCCATATTTTTTTGCGTTTGCCTGCAAATAAGTGAGCGCAGTGGAGGCACTCTCCTTCATTACATTACCTAAATTTCCCGTAAGCCTCAATTCACCTTTACCATCACTCAAAGTGGTTTCAATGAACAGGATATCTCCACCTACATAAGTCCAGGCAAGTCCTACAGCCACGCCCGCCATGTTTGCCATTTTGTAGATCTCGTTGCTGTATTTTGGCTTACCTAAAATCCTCTCTATATCCTTTAGATTAAGAGAAGGTTTTAATTTCCCTTTTAATGCAAGATCTTTAGCCAGAGACCTCATGATGGATGCCAATTGTCTATCCAACTCCCTTACGCCACTTTCTCTTGTATAATCTTCAATAATCTTTTCGAGAATGTTATCACTTATTTTGAACTTGTATTGACCCAGGCCATGTAAATCCTTTTGCTTGGGAACCAAATACTGCTTGGCGATCTGAATTTTTTCTTCAACCGCATATCCACTCAAATCAATAATCTCCAAACGATCCCGGAGTGCTGGTTGAATATTTTGAATGTCATTTGCAGTCGCAACAAACAATACTTTACTCAAATCATATTCAAGCTCCAGGTAATTATCGTAAAAAGTGTGGTTTTGTTCAGGATCCAGAATCTCCAACAAAGCTGAAGAAGGATCTCCTCTAAAATCATTCGTCACTTTATCAATTTCATCGAGGATCATCACTGGATTTGATGACTTTATTTTTCGAAGAGATTGAATAATTCTCCCCGGCATCGCTCCAATATAAGTTTTTCTATGTCCCCTCAATTCACTCTCATCATGCATGCCACCCAAACTCAACCTCACATATTTTCGTCCCAGTGCTGTAGCAATACTTCTTCCCAAAGAAGTTTTTCCGATTCCGGGAGGTCCTACAAAACAAAGAATCGGGCTCTTCATATCCCCTTTTAATTTCAGCACGGCAAGGTATTCAAGAATTCTTTCTTTGATTTTTCCCATGCCATAATGGTCGCGATCCAAAACTTTTCTGGCTTTCAGCAAATCATAAGAGTCAACTGTACATTCATCCCAGGGCAATTCAAGCATTAGGTCAAGATGATTGTACACCACCGAATAATCGGGTGTGCTCGGATGCATTCTTTCAAGTTTTTCAATTCCTTTTTTGAATGCTTCCTTCGCAGCCTCAGGCCATTTTTTTTGCTCCGCCTTTTTCTGCATTTCTTTTATCTCTCTTTCATTGCTATCGCCACCCAATTCTTCCTTAATACTTTTGAGCTGCTGTTGCAGAAAATATTCTTTCTGTTGTTTGTCGAGCTCTGTTTTTGTTTTTGTAGTAAGCTGATTTTTTAATTCAGCAAATTGTAATTCCCGATTCAACAAGTGCATGAGTTTTTCAGCCCTTGTTTTAATATCGTTCATTTCAAGCAGCGCCTGCTTTTCATTGAGATCGCTGTTGAGATTACTGCTTACAAAATGAATGAGGAAAGAAGGGTTTTCAATATTCTTTAAAATAATCGAAGCCTCCGACGGCATGTTTGGAGATAGTTGAATGATTTGACCCGCTAAATCCTTAATTGAACTTACTGTTGCAGCAAAATGCTGATTGTCCTGCACCACTACTTTGTCGTCTTCCAAAATTTGAATCTGGGCTTTGAAATAAGGATCTTCTGAAGTGATGGAATCGATCTTAAATCTTTTTCTACCCTGGATAATGATGGTGGTGCCACCGTCAGGCATCTTTATAAGTTTGATAATCTTTGCGATGGTACCCACATTTTCCAAATCGGAAACAGTCGGCTCCTCCACATTGCTGTCTTTTTGCGCCACAACTCCTACCAATTTGTCAGTCTTATAAGTGTCATTTACAGCCTTAATGGATTTATCACGACCCACTGTAATGGGCAAAACCACACCTGGAAAAAGTACTGTATTTCGAAGTGGTAAAATTGGAATCTCTTTGGGAACAATGATTTCGTCGTTGTTTTCTGCTTCTTCGTCGTTAAGGGGTATAATAGGCATGAACTCCATTTCTTCTTCTGCCATGTAATACGTATCAGTTCTTTTCATAATCTTCCTTTCAAAGTCAATATGGCATCTTTCCAGCTTTTTTGCACTGGAATTTGATGACTTATATATTAGTCAAGTTTGGTGCCAATGAAATGCAAAGATAATCACAATGAATGGGTGGTTCTGTCTAATGTTTGGGCCGAAAACCCGCACGAGGCAGTTGAAGGGTATTCAAATTTAAAAGCACTAAAAATGGAAACTTCGGGTATATTTTACCGTAAGCTGTCTGTAACAAAAAAGGCTTCGCATTGCGTAGCCTTTTCTATTATTGAGAGGGAACTGTCCGAATTTTAAAATGTGAATCCAGCGCCGATCTGGATTGTCTGGCTCTTCCAGTTATCACGATTATCAATATCATTGATGTTTGCGACACCTATAGCATATCTGCCATAAACCCTGAATCCAAGCAGGTAAACCTGTGCACCGGCAACCATCGAAAAATCTCCTTTCTTAAATGCCTCCTTTCCTTCTTCCAAAAGATTTTTATCCTGGCTCATTAAAATTCCAAATTGCGGTCCTGCCTGCAAAGCAAATATTTTGGCTGGTCGATAAGTTAACAGAATCGGAATGGAGAGATAATTTAATTTGATGTCTTTAATTTCATTGAGAGAAGGATTATATATATCAGAAAATTCAGTTGAAGTTTTGGTGTTGGTTTGGCTGAACAATACTTCAGGTTGCAAACCCCATTTTTTTGCAAACATAATTTCAGGAGCCACGCCTAAATGATAGCCTAATTCATATTCATCGCTGAATGATTGCCCGGCAATCTTATTCATGTTAGCACCAACATGAACTGCAAGCTTAAAACTTTGGGCTGAAACAGAATTGCAAATCATTACAAAAAAGAATGCTGCTAAAAGGTGAATGGGTTTCATACTTGGAGGTTTTGTTTGATAAATAAATTCAATATTGATGCCATGCAGAAAAAGTTTTCAAAGGAATTTGTTAAACTAGTAGAGTACTTAGTACTTAGTATCTAGTACTTAGACGATACAAAAATCTAAAATCCCTGCCTGCCGGCAGGCAGGTAAAATCTAAAATCTATTAACGTTTCAAAAAATATATCCAACCGATAATCCGAAGATATTCGTCCAGCGGTTAGTCGTGGTAGTAGGGAGATAATAGTTTCCATAGTATTGGGGAGAGATAACAAAACTGCCTGCGTAATAGTCAACGCTTAATGAAATGGCAAGCGACTGCATTTCGAATCCTGTATTTTCCACACTGCTCCTTTTGAATTTTCGTCTTAGTCTTCCAGCCAGTGTTGACCATACAATTTTATATTTCGACTCTATATTGTATTGCTGCGACCCTGCAACAAAAAATAAAACCGGACTAATAGTCAAATCGTCATTCTTACCAAAAACTCCTTCCCATTCAAAATCATGAGAAAGAGAAAAAGTGATTGAAAAATCTTTGATCCCTACGTGCGTGGTATCAAACAATTTTCTTCGGATTCCGAGAATCGTTGTGTCTTTTATATAAATTTCTTTGTAATTCCCCGTTGCATAACCGATCGTTCCTCCGGGGCGCAACCAACCATTTTTTGATCTGAAATAACCATACCATTCATTGCCAAAAGGCGTAGAATAATCTTTCAAATCGTCATTATAAAAATAATGCGTGTAAGAAATTCCATATGCCACTTTCTTTCCTCGGGTGTAATCATAACTCGGACTCAAAGCATATTGATAAAATCCGGTTTTTGCGCTGTCAAAGATCATAAACGCCGCTCCCGTTATTCCAAAACCAGATTTGTGATTATAACTAACGGTCGGGGTCAAACTAATTTTGTTGGTGACAGCCTGCTGGGAATTAAAATTGTTATTCCTCAAACTAAACAATCGGTTACTCGCCGTAACATTTATCGCCACAAAACTTTGATCAAATCCAAGGGAATCCATAATTGATTTGAAGTCCGATAGCAAAGAATCCAATTGAGCCGTATCCACTGCCGCTGGAATTGAATCTGCAACAGGCTTCTCCTGTGTTTGGGCCGAAAATGCACAGACCAATCCCATGCAGATCATAGTCAGGGTTCTCAATTTCATACAGGGGTTTTACAAACCAACATCAAATTGACCGTTTAGTATGACAGAAGTTTAACGCGTGAGATCAGAAATTATTGAAAATATGTTGGCATCAGGTTTAAACCAGTTCAATGAGCGTTATTTCAGGAAGAATTCCCACGCGTCCGGGATAGCCGATAAATCCAAAACCCCTATTAACATAGAGTTTTTGTTTTCCCTCTTCATATAGGCCGGCCCATTGTTTATAAACATATTGCACAGGGCTCCATTTAAACCCTGGAATTTCCAGTCCAAATTGCATTCCGTGAGTATGCCCGCTTAACATTAAATCCACATCGCTGTACTCTGGTCTCACTTCCGCATCCCAATGGCTGGGATCATGGCTCATCAAAATTTTGAATGGGTATTTTTCGGAGCCCATATAAGCTTCTTTCATCTTACCATATTTGGGAAATCGCGCTTTACTGCTCCAATTCTCAATTCCCAGCAGTGCAATCTGATCTGATCCCCGCTCAAATACCACATGTTCATTCATGAGCAGACGCCATCCCATTTCAGAATGAATTTGTTTCAAATCTTCCAAATTTTTCGCCTTCGCTTCTTTGGATGGCCATTCCCTGTAATCGCCATAATCATGATTGCCGAGTGTACTATATATTCCCATTGGTGCCGAAAGCTTATTGAATACGTCTTTGTAATCTATCATTTCACCCGAATGATCATTCACAAGATCTCCGGTGAAAAGAATTAAATCTGCATTTTGCGATGCGATCAGTTTTACTCCATGCTCCACTGCTTTCTTATCCGTAAAACTTCCGGAATGAACATCGGAAAAGTGTAAAATTTTCAATCCTTTAAATGCAGAAGGTAGATTTTCGAAAGACAACTGTACTTTTCGAATTTGATAGCGATATTTATTTCCAAATCCATAAAGCAAACTTCCCATCAATCCGCCTCCCACTGCCAAACCAATCCAACTCAAAAAAGAACTGCGCGAAATTCCAGCACCTGTAAACGGTTCACCCTGCACAAATTGATAATATAATTTACCCCCTGCCCATTGAATGACTCTTCGAAGATCATCTACCAGCAGAAAAACGCCGGTAAACATTTTAGCGATAAAAAGTCCAATGATAGTAGCGAATAAATAAGTGCGCACAACTTTGGGCCAGTTTTCATAATCAGCATATGGGAAAATGGCCAGCGTAAAAATAGCTGCAACACTTACGGCCCAGTACAATCCATAAATGATCCATTTGAGTTTTGTTGGCGCAGTAGCACTCACAACCCGAATTGCCTGGAAAACGTACAAATCGATGAGGAGCATAATGACGATAATCACCCAGGAGCCGGCAAACCTACGCATGATAGACTGGATTTATATGAGACAAATTTATGATTTAGCTTTTATCTGTCTAAAATCTAATGAAGTCATCCAACTGTTCGTTGATGGCACGTAGCGTGGCTTTGTCTTCCACAAAACCATCTTTGTTCAACAATTTATTTACAATAGAGATAGGGAGTTTGTTTGGATGTACCACTACTTTCAAATAATGTAAAACGCCTGTGAGATCTTCCATTCCTCTTAAATTTCCTGCCCTTCCGGTAGACACTCCAACAAGCAGGGCCTTTTTTTTCCACCACACTTTTTCAATATCGTTATTGTCCATCATGGCCTTGAAAACACCGGGAAAACTGCCATTATATTCTGGTGTAATGATCACAAATTTTTCAGCAGGAATGAGTAAATCATTCTCAACCTTTACCAGGCCTTCATTTCGTTCGTTAATATCCAGGCCTTCAAGTGTTAGAAATTTGGCCTCAATTCCCTTTTCCTTTAGCAATTGCAGGTACTGCAATGCAATCTTAATTGTGTTACTACCAACCCTGTTGGTTGCAGAAATTACTGTATACATATCAGCAGGCTGCAATATACCTCAAGTGTGAATTAAATGTTCAGGAATATTATGGGTAAGCCGTATTTTTGTCAATCTGTCACGATGTGCTTTCCACTCCATTTTTTGTACGAAATTGAAAGAAAATCGCATCGTAAACCGACCGTAAACTGGAAAACTTATGGAATTCACGTACTATGGACACGCTAGTTTTGCTGTAAAAGCAGGTGGGAAGAATATACTTTTTGACCCATTTATTTCACACAACGAGCTTGCAAAACAGATTGACATAAATAAAATACCGGCAGATTACATCTTACTTTCCCATGGGCATGGAGATCACGTGGCAGATGGAATAAGCATAGCTCAAAGAACCGGGGCCAAAGTAGTTTGCAACTTCGAAATTCATGAATGGCTGAACAATAAAGGGATTGCAAATACTCATCCCATGAATACCGGTGGTAAATGGAATTTTGATTTTGGAACAGTTAAGTGTTTTGTGGCGCAGCATAGCAGTGGATTACCCGACGGATCATATGGCGGAAATCCAATGGGCTTTGTAATAAGTGCAGATAATGGAACCTTTTATTACAGCGGAGACACCGCGCTCACTTTCGATATGCAGTTGGTTCCACGATATGCGAAACTTGATTTTGCAGTGCTTCCCATTGGCGACAATTTTACGATGGGAATGGATGATGCGGTTGAAGCAGCAAAATGGATCCAATGCAAAAAAATAATCGGTGTTCATTATGATACTTTCGGATATATAAAAATTGATCATAAGAAAGCCATTGATACATTTAAAAAGGAAGGGATTGAACTGATGCTGGTTGACATTGGTAAAACCATCCAGGTTTAGAAGCGCACACTATATCGAAATAAACAATAAAACAGGGATCCGGTCGTATTGATCCAGGAACTAAAATCAAATATGGCAAGAATCATTGGTATAGCAAATCAAAAAGGTGGTGTGGGAAAAACTACCACAGCAATTAATCTCGCAGCAAGCCTTGCTGTTCTGGAGATGAAAACCCTGCTGGTAGATGCCGACCCTCAGGCAAACAGCACTACAGGTGTAGGATTCGACCTGCACAATATCCAGCAGAGTTTGTATGACTGCATGGTTAACGAAACACCGGCCCGTGATGTCATCCTTAAAACAGATATTCCAAACCTGGACGTGATTCCTTCACATATTGACCTCGTGGGGGCTGAAATTGAAATGATCAATTATCCAAACAGGGAAAATGTTTTGAAACATATTCTGGACCCTGTGAGGAATGACTACGATTTTATTATCATCGACTGCTCACCTTCTTTGGGATTGATAACGGTAAATGCACTTACAGCCGCAGATAGTGTAGTGGTTCCGGTACAGGCTGAGTTTTTTGCATTGGAAGGATTAGGCAAACTGCTGAATACAATCAAAATTGTTCAAAGCAGGCTTAATACCAATCTGGTGATAGAGGGAATTTTGATGACTATGTATGATGGCAGACTTCGCTTATGCAACCAGGTTGTGAATGAAGTACGCCGACATTTTGAAGACATGGTTTTTGATACCATCATCCATCGCAACACAAAACTAAGTGAGGCTCCAAGTGTTGGTAAACCCGCAATCCTGTACGATGCAGAAAGTAAAGGCTCTGTAAATTACCTGAACCTGGCTAAAGAAATTCTGCAAAGAAATAATCTTACCAGGATCAGACAGGAAGAAAGAATTTTAACTCTAGATAATGAGCAACCCCAACAATAAAAAAGATGCCCTGGGAAAAGGTATCCGCTCTTTGTTGCAAAGCATTGATGCGGACCTAAAAACCAATTCCGGAGATCTTAAAACCGACGTAGTTGAAAAAGCCACGAGTATTATTCGTGTGCCTGTAGAACAGATTGAAGGTAATCCCAAGCAACCGCGAAGAGATTTTGACGAAGCATCATTGAATGAATTGGCTGCTTCTATAAAGTTGCATGATATCATACAACCACTCACGGTTGCAAAAATGTCCGGCGAAAAATATCGCTTAATTGCAGGGGAACGCAGATGGAGAGCTGCAAAAATTGCAGGGCTCAAAGATGTTCCGGTTTATATTCGTCAGGCCAACGATCAGCAACTACTGGAACTTGCACTTCTTGAAAACCTACAGCGTGAAAATTTAAATTCCATTGAAATCGCACTCAGCTATAAACGCATGATGGAAGAATTGACCTACACGCAGGAACAGGTTGCTGAAAGAATGGGTAAAGAAAGAAGCACAGTTACTAACTATATCAGGCTTTTGAAACTGCCACCCGACATACAGGTTGCGGTTAGAAATGATGTGTTAAGTATGGGGCATGCAAGGGCGTTGATCAATGTAGATACTGTTGATCAGCA
Source organism: Bacteroidota bacterium (assembly GCA_003175935.1). Lineage (GTDB taxonomy): Bacteria > Bacteroidota > Bacteroidia > Chitinophagales > Chitinophagaceae > PSRI01. Next base: position 4,838 of record PSRI01000240.1, on the reverse strand, counting down.
ACTATACATATTCAATGAAATAAAGAATAAAGGATTGTCTGTGCGTCAGACAGAAGATCTGGTAAGAAAATTATATAAGGGTAGCGCTGTTAAAAAATCGGTAAAAGCCACGCTCCCATCTGCCTTCCGAAAAATTGAAGATAACTTAGCGTCCCATTATGGCACCCGCGTTAAGATGCAACACAATAAAAAAGGCCATGGAGCAATAACGATCGAGTATTATTCTATCCAGGAGCTTAACGCAATATTGGAAAAAATGAATGTCTCGGCGATTTGACGCTATGAAACAATTTCACCCTGGTATCAAATTCCTCTTTTTTGCAATTTGCTTTCTGGGCAAAATAAATTCCTATTGCCAGGATAGTACGCATCATATTCCAACTCCTGATACCAGTGTAAAAGTTCCTCCTAAACCAAAAGATTCTGCCATCACGAAAAAAACGGTGGATACAACGAAGAAAAAAAGCGCTGCCAGTAAAGCTGCTCTTCGTTCAGCCATTATTCCGGGGTGGGGACAGGCTTACAATAAAAAATACTGGAAAGTTCCTATCGTGTGGGGTGCGTTGGCTATTCCGATAGTTACGTTTTCATACAATGTGGAATGGTATAAAAAAACCAAATACGCATACACCGTAAAATACTATAACGACACTGCTAATTTTGCAAACATAGATCCGAAATTACAGCCGCTATCACCAGAAGCTCTTAAAACCTACAGAAACGAATTCCGACAGAACGTTGATTATTCAGTTCTTGCATTTTTGATTTTGTGGGGGCTGAATGTGGTGGATGCTGCGGTAGATGCACACCTAAAGGATTTTAACATTTCAAACGACCTTAGTTTTAAGGTCAAACCATGGCTCCCGTCTAAAAATGTAGCGGGTATTAGTCTCGTATTCAACATAGGAAAAAATCAGCCAAAAACTATAACTTCACTCAGATAGTACGGGCTCTGTATATTAATCTACTGTTTTTGTCAACTATGTAGTTAATTTGCATTTCTAAAATTTGTAAAGCCTACAGATAGTTATGAGAATAGCTTTAATTGGATATGGCAAAATGGGACATGCGATTGAAGAAATTGCATTACAAAGAAGGCATGAAATAAGCTTGAAAATTTCAATTGACAATACAGAAGATAATACCATAGAGAACCTGAAGAAATCCGATGTAGCCATTGAATTTACAGGACCCGAAAGTGCCTTTGACAATATTAATAAATGCCTGGAAGCCGGCATTCCGGTTGTAAGCGGCTCTACCGGTTGGTTGGATCGTTATGAAGAAGTTATTTGGAACTGCAAACAGGATGGAGGTGCATTTTTATATGCAAGCAATTTTAGTATTGGCGTAAATATTTTTTTCGAAATCAATAAACGCCTCGCTCAATTAATGGCTTCTCAACCTGAGTATGAGGTAACGATTGAAGAAGTGCATCACACTCAAAAAAGAGACGCACCCAGCGGCACGGCCATCACTCTTGCAGAGCAAATTATAGCTGTGAGCCCAATGAAAAAGAAATGGGTTAATGGTGAAACTGTTCGCAAAAATGAATTGGAAATCTTAAGCAAAAGAATAGATCCCGTTCCGGGAACGCATATTGTGAAATACCATTCCGGAATTGATGATATCGATATCATTCATACTGCACATAACCGGAAAGGATTTGCACTGGGCGCGGTACTTGCTGCCGAATTCCTTATAGGGAGAGAAGGTGTTTATAGTATGAAAGACGTTTTGGGATTATAAAATGAATGACCTTGTTTATTTATATTGTTCCTCATAAATAGAAAACAATGCTATCAAAGAAAACTCAGTATGCCTTTAAAGCATTGATGTATCTGGCTCAAAAAGAAAGTGAGGGCCCCGTACTGATTGCAGAAATTTCAAAGAAGAAAAAAATTCCATTGAAATTCCTTGAAAATATACTGCTTGAATTAAAACGTTCAGGCGTGCTCGATAGTAAAAAAGGAAAAGGTGGCGGATACTTTTTTAAGGAAACTCCCAAAAGTATTCCACTGGCAAAAATCATGCGATTGCTGGATGGGCCAATTGCTCTCCTACCCTGCGTAAGTCTCAATTTTTATCAGCGATGTAAAAACTGCGATGAAAAAAATTGTGGATTACATGAAACGATGATTGTAGTAAGAGATGCAACGCTGAAAATACTGGAGAAGAAAACGGTTGCAGATTTAGTTTGAAGAACCAGGGAAGTACATAGTACTTAGTACTTAGTACCTAGAAAAAACGCAGGGCATCTGTAGAATATCCAGCCAAAAGCAAGAAACTACAAACTATAAACTAGCCATCAACGTTCAACATTCAACTAACCTTCAACATTCAACATTCAACATTCAACTATTTAGTAACTTCTTCGATCACATGTCCAATACAACCACTAGGCATTTGAATCCTTAGAAGAGCTGCAATTGTTGGGGCAATATCTGTCATGTATACTTCCCTGTTAGTTTTGCCAGGTTTGATGTTCCATCCATACCATAGCAACGGAATATGTGAATCATAAGGATTCCACATACCGTGACTGGTGCCAACGGCCCCGACATTTACCCAATGCGGATCGAAGATCACCTGGATATCTCCGCATCTCTTGGGAAAATATCCATTTACGATCATTTCTTTTATTTTCGCCGGTACTGGTGTATTACCCAAATTATCAAGCTCTACTATGCGCGAAACCCCGTTTCTAAATTTGAAATAATTGATAATTGCTTTTCTAATGGCAACTTCATTAAGACGCAAAGAATCTATGGTTGTATGATTCAGATAAACCTGGGAATTGTCGTAGGCATCAATAATCTTATCGCTCCCGAATTTATCTTTCATTATTAATCCCAGCTCTCTAAAAATTCTTGTTTCGTCAACGGCCACACCTGGAAAGTTATGTTCTTTTAGAAATCCAGGCGCTTGCGAAACACCATGATCCGCAGACAGGAAAACGAGATATTGATCCTTCCCTACTTTTTCATCCAGAAAATTTAAAAAATCTCCGAGGTCCTGATCCAGTCTCAAATAAGTATCTGCAATTTCAACGGAATTGGGGCCAAAAGTATGACCTACATAATCTGTAGAAGACAAACTGATCGCAAGAAAATCAGTGAAATCATCGGCTCCCAGTTTTTCATTCGTAAGCGCTGCTTTTGCCATATCAAGCGTGAAAGAATTGCCAAAAGGCGTAACTGCTATGGCGCCTGGGTTTTTATCAATAAATCTTTTCAAATCATAAGGAAATCCTTTTTGATCAGTTCCAAAAGGTTTGCCTTCATATTCTTTCACATCTTCAGTACTCTGTGCATATGAATTTATTGGATAGAGCGTATTCCATCCTCCTTCAAAATATTTATTGTAAAGTTTTTTACCGTTAAGATCAGTTACCCATCCGGGTAGGTCGTTCATGTAATAATTGGAAGTTATCCAGTAACCACTTTTGCTATCAAACCAATATGCTGCATTTGCAGAATGACCTGCTGGTAAAATAGCTCCACGATCTTTAATGGCAACACCAACAACTTTGCTGTTGAAATTTGTTGCAAGACGCAGCTCATCGCAGATGGATGTGGCCAGCATATTTCTCGGACTCATCTCGCCTGCTTCATCGGTACTGCCAACTGTTTTTGCATTATTATCTTCAGTACAGTAGACGTCGCGCATTAAATTATTGTCCCACCATTCATTGCCAACAATTCCATGAACAGCAGGTACTGACCCTGTGTAAATGCAGGTATGACCGCAGGCGGTCTTGGTAGGTATATATGGTATGAAAGTATTTTCACAACTGAACCCCTGCCCCAGCATCCTCTTAAAACCCCCATCTGGTTTATATCTGGCGGTATACCTGTACAAAAAATCCCAACGCATTTGATCTACTACGATTCCTACTACGAGTTTGGGTCTGGTAAATGAGGGCTTATTATCAACAGGTTTTGCGTTCTGAGAATTTGTAGTTGAAAAACTCCAGGCAAGCACTACTAGCAATAATATTTTTCTCATCAGATTGAATTTGCAAACAAAAATATCGGAATTGACCATTGGAGTACTAAAAAATTTTGTTGCACGGCATCAAAATCATGTGAACAACTGGTGCTTTTTCCGAATAGGAATCACCCAATTTTCGGAGATTCTAACCTGCAAAATCATTACCTTTGCCAGGTTTAAAATTCTTAACACAAACTTGATATGGCAGACATCTTTGAGAAATTGTTGAAGAATATGGGTCCTCTGGGACAGCACCGTGAGAGGGCGCATGGATATTTCGCATTCCCTAAACTGGAAGGTGAAATCGGGAATAGAATGAAATTCCGTGGCAAAGAAATGATTGTTTGGAGTCTGAATAATTATCTCGGGCTTGCTAATCACCCTGAAGTAAGAAAAGCAGACGCAGAGGCTTCAGCCAGGTTTGGTCTGGCTCTTCCAATGGGTGCGCGCATGATGAGTGGAAATAGCACTTATCACGAACAGTTAGATAGAGAACTTGCAGAGTTTGTACAAAAAGAAGACGCCCTGGTACTTAATTATGGTTACCAGGGAATGGTTAGCATCATCGACGTTTTAAGTGGAAGACACGATGTGATTGTTTATGATGCAGAAAGTCATGCCTGTATTATTGACGGACTTCGTTTGCATCCCGGTCACCGTTACGTATACAAGCATAATGATGTTGAAGATTGTGAAAAGCAACTGCAACGCGCAACTGCACTTATTGAAAAGCAAAAAGCCGGCGGAATTTTATTAATTACCGAAGGAGTTTTTGGAATGGCTGGCGACCAGGGAAAATTAAAAGAGATCGCGGCATTGAAAGAAAAATATCAGTTCAGACTACTCGT
>PSRI01000043.1 GCA_003175935.1 Bacteroidota bacterium | reverse complement strand
ATTTGCAATAAATGGCTCGAAGGATATGCATACCGAATTCACCAGAATGCATTTCCATTTCTTATGGTAGGTGCATTTATGTTCGTGTTTTCCTTTCTACTGATCGTGGTACAAACATTCAAAGCAGCATCTGCAAATCCTGTGGGGGCTCTCAAGAATGAGTAGGATCTTCGAAATTAGATTCACTATGTAAAAATAATTTCAGGCATTTATTCATACACTATCATATGATCAAGAACTATTTCAAATCGGCAATCAGGAACCTGGCAAAAAGAAAAGGTTATGCCGCCCTGAATATTTTTGGATTGGCAATCGGAATCGCCTGCTGCTTATTAATATTCCAGTATGTGGCGTACGAAAGGAGTTATGATTCAGTTCCATCAAAGGCCAACCAAATTGTGCGATTGCGATTGGACTCATACAGACAAGGTAAATTGTCATGGAAGTCTGCCACTTCATATCCTGCCTTTGGTCCTACCATGAAGAGAGATTATCCGGAAGTGGAAGATTTCTGTCGATTGATAGATGCGAATATGCTTTTATCGAATGAAGAGAAAAATGTAAAATTCACAGAAACAAAAGGATACTTTGCAGATGCAGCCTTCATAAATATGATCGACCTCAAACTTGTGAAAGGTGATCCAAAGTCTGCATTGGATGGGCCTGATAAGATTTTATTATCCGAAGAAACTGCAAGAAAATATTTTGGCAATGATGATCCACTTGGAAAAAAATTAGTTGATAAAGAACCGGACTATAACAGAATTTTACAAGTGACTGGTGTATTTAAAGAATTCCCCCACAACTCGCACCTAATCATCAACCACCTTGTATCGTACTCAACACTTGGAAGCATCAATCGTTCTTTCGGAGATACATCTAATTCAACAGAAACAAGTTGGGGATGGTATGATTTTTATACTTATGTGCAACTTAGGAAAGGGACCGACCTGAACAAGTTCGAAGCGAAGATGCCCGCTTTCTGTGACAAATACATGAACAATAGCGAATGGCAAAAAGCAAATAATGTAAAAACAGAAATTCATATTATTCCACTTCGTGACATTCACCTGTATTCGAATTATAACCAGGAAGCTGAAGTAAACGGAAATGGTCAATCAGTTAGTTTTTTGTTCTTAATAGCATTTTTCATCATTGCGATTGCATGGATCAATTATATTAATTTATCAACAGCCAGGTCATTGGAAAGAGCCAGGGAAGTGGGCGTAAGAAAAGTTGTGGGTGCATTGAAACGTAATCTCATCATTCAGTTCATGATAGAAAGTTTCTTGTTAAACTTTGTTGCACTAATTCTTGCAATTGGAATAGTAATGCTACTAACACCTTCATTTAATCAGTTGTCCGGAAGTCAGGTTGAACATATAGGTTTTAAATACACGAAACAATACTGGTTTGCATTCGCAGGACTTTATATCGTAGGTAGTTTTCTTTCTGGCCTCTATCCTTCTCTCGTGCTCTCAGGATTTCAACCGGTTTCTGTATTGAAAGGCTTGTTTAAAAACTCCCAACGCGGGTTAGTTCTTCGGAAAGGATTAATTGTTGGGCAGTTTGCAATTTCCGTTGTGCTCATTGCAGGTACAATGATTGTGTATCAGCAGGTGAGCTTTATGAGGAACCAGGACCTCGGTGTAAATATCAAACAAACGCTGGTACTTGATGGCGCTGGTTCTCTTCCTGATTCACTTTACAAGGATATTTTCCAACCTTTTAAAACAAGTCTTTTACAAATTCCCGGAATAAAAAATGTATCAGCCTCAACCAGTGTAATGGGAAAAGAAATTTATTGGACCAATGGAAGCAGTCGCCTGGGAGATGGCCAGGGTGCTTCGACATTATACAATATTGGAATTGATTACGATTTTCTACCCGCATTTGGTTTGCAACTCAAAGCAGGAAGAAATTTTTCTAAAGATTTTCCAACCGATAAGAAAGGTGTTTTACTTAACGAAGCGGCAGCTGATCTGCTGGGGTTTCACGATTATAATAAAGCAATTAATGAGCAATTTCGGTCAGCAGGAGATACTGTTCGGTTACTGGGTATTGTTAGTAACTATCATCACCAGGGACTTCAGAAAGCAATTGACCCCATGATTTTCAGATTGCGGCCCAATGCGAGGAACTCCTATTCAATAAAAATTGAAACTTCAAATATTCAATCCACCATCGCATCTGTGCAAAAAATTTGGTCCCAAAATTTCCCGGCAGATCCATTTAATTTTTATTTCCTCGATGAACTTTATGATCAACAGTACAAGGCTGATCAACAATTTGGAAAAGTATTTGGCATCTTCGCTTTTCTTGCTATTGTGATTGCGAGCTTCGGACTATTGGGACTCTCTGCATACAATGTATTGCAACGGACCAAAGAAATAGGTATCAGAAAAGTAATGGGAGCATCCATACAAAACGTTCTGTTTATTCTTTCACGTGACTTTCTGAAACTGGTTTTGGTGGCATTTGTAATTGCCGTGCCGGTTGCATGGTGGGTAATGCACGACTGGTTACAGGATTTTGCCTACAGAATTAATATCAAATGGTGGGTCTTTGCAATTGCAGGAGTCATTTCCTTCCTGATTGCACTATTTACAATAAGTTTTCAGGCATTTAGGGCTGCAATATCCAACCCAATTAAAGCCCTGAGAACTGAATAAACTATTTCGTTTTTGCGGTCCCGGGTCGATTTTAAAAACGGTCCGGGACTTTTTTCTTCCGAGATGTACGTACGATTTCGTACAACCAACTGTCCGTTTTCGAACAGTCTGGCCTGCCCTATTTCGCTCAAACCCTTGTCTGTAAAGGCTTTCAACCTTGGCACAGGGGTTGAATCAGCATATCCGGAACCAGATAAGTTTGGAAATATTTCACATGATGTTACCGGCATGGATCATCGAAAGGAACTACATCAGAAGAATCTAGAACCATTAACCATTTTTTAGCATAGCGCCGGTAACATTATTATTTTCTTATTTGGCAAATCCCGAAAGGAATTTGAGCAACAAATTTTCTTCGGGTATGTCTATTAAATGAACAATAGCGTCTCTGTTTCCTTTGCGTCTTTGCGAGAAATTTATCGAAATCAATTTTTAAGATGATAAAGAATTATTTCAAAACTGCACTCAGAAGTCTCAAATCCAACAAGGTTTTTTCTATTATCAATGTATCGGGTCTTTGTCTGGGTCTCACTTGTGTGATGTTGATTATTTTGTATGTAAAAGATGAAGTGAGCTACGATCGCTTTCATGCAAATGCGATGAACATTTACCGCGTTACAGATGAGGAAATAAAACCTGACGGCAGTAAAGAAAACGAAAGTGGTATTACCGGATTATTTCAGGGACCAAAGTTTACCTCCAAGATCCCCGAGATGAAAGAATTTGTGCGCTTACAGAATGGGTTTGAGAATATTAAAATGCAGAATGAGATAAAATCGCAGGAGGCTATGTATGTGGATTCCAATTTCTTTTCCTTATTCACATTCCCTCTGATATCTGGTGATCCCAAAACTGCATTATCAGATCCAAATTCAATTGTATTATCCGAAGAAACTGCAGAAAAATATTTTGGATCCCCTAATGCAGTCGGTAAAACTTTGCTTTTAGAAGATGAGAATACTTTTAAACCACATATAGTTACCGGAGTTGCAAAAAAATGTCCTCAGAATTCTTCTATCAAATTCGAAATGCTGATGCCCTTTAAAGTCTCAGCTAAGGATATGGCAGAGAATACAAACTGGTTTAATTTTTTCCTCAACACATTTATTCTGCTGGATCCCAAAGCCAATATCAAAACTGTTGAAGCCAAAATGAAAACGGTGTATGAAAATGATGCGAAAGAATCGATCAAAGAAATGGCTGACAAATATGACGTAAAAAATAAGACTGTATATCATCTGCAGCCTTATACAGAAATGCACCTAAGTAAAAAATTGCCTGTTGCAAATGGTTTGGGAGATGCAAGCAATCCAATGTATTCTTATATACTTTCCGGAATTGCCATTTTCATTCTACTTATAGCTTGCATCAATTTCGTAAACCTTACTGTTGCAAGGTCTGTGAAGCGTGCCAGGGAAATAGGTATCAGGAAAGTTGTTGGAGGAAGCAAACGTCAGCTAATTATTCAATTTTTGGGTGAATCATTTTTGCTTTGCCTTATTGCATTCGTATTCGCTATTGTCTTAGTTAAATTGGCACTTCCCGTATTTAATACTCTATCTAACAAAGCTCTTTCAATTTCCTACTTATTCGACGTAAAACTGGTGGCAGGTTATTTCTTATTGTTTCTTCTCACTGGTTTGCTTGCAGGTTTTTATCCTGCAATTGTTTTATCTAACTATAACCCTGTCCAAACTTTGTACAGCAGATTCAATCTCGCAGGAAAAAATTATCTGCAAAAAACCCTTGTTGTAATTCAGTTTGCACTGGCCTCCTTTTTAATTATTGCCACTTTAGTAGTTTACTCCCAATTCAATTTTCTTACAACAGAAAAATTGGGATATGATGATAGTAACCTCGTCGCTATTCATAAAAACGGCTTGAAACATGAAGAAGTAAAATTGTTCAAGGAACAATTACTTCAAAGTCCCAATATCATTGATGTCGCCCCTAAAAACGGGGGGTCCTGGGGAACTGTCGCAAAAATAAATGGCGACTCAACTATACAATTTGCCTATGAAACAGTTGATGAAACCTATTTACCTCTTATGAAAATCCCCCTTGTAAAAGGAAGGCTGTTTTCAAAAGATTTTCCTTCAGACTCCACGCACTCACTCATCGTGAATGAAGCTTTTGTGAAAAAGGCAGGATGGAAAGATCCAATCGGACAAGAGATTAATTTTTGGTACAGAAACGAAAAATATAATGTGGTAGGCGTTGTAAAGGATCATCACTATGAATCTCTGGAAAAAGAAATCGGGCCCCAGGTTTACACTATGAAGCCTGCCAATAATTTCGGGATGGTTTATATTAAAATCAAACCTAACTCAGAAAAAGCAAGCCTTGCTCATATTGAAAAAGTTTTCAAATATCTGTTCCCAATGAATCCGTATTCATACGAATTCAGGGATCAGATCAATTTTAAAAATTACGAGTCGGAGGCCAAATGGAAAAAGATCATGTTGTTCAGCGCGATTCTCACCATTTTCATTTCCTGTATTGGTTTATTCGGACTATCAGTTTTCGCTGCTGAAAAAAGAACGAAAGAGGTTGGCATCAGAAAAGTTCTTGGAGCTTCAGTTGGAAATGTTGCGGGCATTCTCTCTAAAGATTTTATGAAACTGGTTTTGATTGCCCTGGTAATTTCCATACCACTCGCATGGTATTTCAGTAGCAAATGGCTGATGAATTATGCATACAGAATTGAAATGAACTGGAAAATATTTGGGTTCGCAGCTTTTGTAGTGATATTCATTGCTGTTTTCACCGTGAGCTTTCAGGCAATTAAAGCTGCAATTTCAAATCCGGTGAAATCACTGAGAACGGAATAGAAGGCTAGATTATAGTTTGTAGTTTATTGTTTATGGTTGGAAGAATAAACTATAAGCCTCGAACCATAGACCACAAACCATTTATCATGATCAGGAACTACATCAAGGTGGCTTTCAGAAACCTCAGAAAAAACAAAGGATACAGTGCCATTAATATTTTGGGGCTGGCAGTTGGTATGGCCGTAGCTATGCTTATCGGTCTATGGATTTGGGATGAAGTATCTTATAATAAATCGCACGAAAATTATGATCGGATTGCCCAGTTGATGACCACCCAAACCTTCAACGGTGAAATTGGCACCGGTCCTGCAGTTTCTGTTGCGATGGGCATGGAATTGAGGGCCAGAAACAAAGATGATTTCAAATATGTAGCCCTAAGTTCATGGAACTTCGGTCACATTCTCGCTGTTGGAGAAAAAAAGATTTCAAGCAAAGGCATGTGGGTGCAACCCGAGTTTCCGGAAATTTTTACGTTGGAAATGATTAAAGGTTCGAGATCTGCGCTTCAGGATCCAACGTCCATTCTTCTCACACAATCGCTCGCTAAATCGCTTTTTGGAAATACTGATCCGATTAATAAAATAATTAAGGTCGATAATAAAATCGATTTGAAAGTAGGTGGAGTTTATAAAGATTTCCCTCACAATACTACGCTATATGATTCCAAATTTTATATTCCCTGGGAAAAATATAAAGAAGTTGAACCCTGGGTTAAGGAAAGCGAAACTCAGTGGGGAAATCACTCTTTTCAGCTTTTCGTTTTGATGCAGCCTCATGTTGATTTTGACAAAACCACGAAAAAAATTAAGGATATTCCCAAGCAACATGTGAACGAAGGGAAAGAAGAAGTGGTATTATTCCCAATGGACAAGTGGCATCTTCACAGCGAATTCAAGAACGGAAAAATAGTTGGAGGTAAAATTCAGTTTGTTTGGCTTTTTGCTATAATCGGCGTTTTCGTACTACTACTCGCCTGCATCAACTTCATGAATCTTTCAACGGCCCGCAGTGAAAAAAGAGCGAAGGAAGTGGGCATACGGAAAGCCGTGGGCTCTTATCGAAGACAATTAGTTGGACAATTCCTCAGTGAATCGCTTGTCGTTGCGTTACTCGCATTTGTTTTATCAATAATACTGGTTCTTTCATCATTACATTTCTTCAATAGTTTGGCCAACAAACAAATGAAAATACCCTGGGGTAATCCATATTTCTGGGGAATTTCATTAGGATTCACTCTATTCACCGGATTGATTTCCGGCAGCTATCCTGCGCTTTACCTTTCAGGTTTTAATGCAGTCCGTGTATTGAAAGGAACTTTTAAAGCAGGAAGATGGGCGGCAGTTCCCAGAAAAGTTTTGGTTGTTGTGCAATTCACTGTTTCAATTGCATTGATCATTGGAACAATCATTGTATTTCGCCAAATAGAATTTGCTAAAGACAGGCCTGTCGGTTACTCACGCGAAGGCATGTTTACCGTTATGATAAACACTCCTGAATTGTACGGTCACTACAATGCTTTGCGCGATGACCTTTTACGCACGGGAGTTGTCGAAAATATGGCTGAATCTTCCAGCCCATCTACGGGAGTCTGGTCAAATCAAATTGGGTTCGACTGGAAGGGAAAAGATCCCACCACAACTCCGCTCTTCGGCACTGTTGCCTGTACACACGATTTCGGCTCAACACTACACTGGAAAATTAAAGAAGGAAGAGATTTTTCTAGACAATTTGTTACAGATTCCCTCGGTATGATCATGAACGAATCTGCAGTTAAACTAATTGGATTAAAAAACCTGGTTGGCGAAACTATTAAGTGGAACGACAAAGATTATCATGTAGTGGGAATTGTAAAAGACATGATCATGGAATCTCCTTATGAACCTATCAAACCAACAATATTTTTTATCAGCTATGGTTGGACCAGTGTGATAACCGTGAGGGTCAAACCTTCAATTCCCATGCGCAACGCACTCGCTAAAGTTGAGCCCGTTTTTAAAACCTATAATCCCGGAAGTCCCTTCGAATATAAATTCGTTGACGAAGATTACGCAGAAAAATTTTCCGACGAAGAACGCATTGGAAATCTTGCCACCTTTTTTGCCATTCTCGCCATATTTATATCGAGTTTGGGCTTATTCGGACTCGCATCTTTTGTAGCAGAACAGCGTACGAAAGAAATTGGAGTAAGAAAGGTATTAGGTGCTTCTGTCTTCCACGTTTGGCAAATGTTGTCGAAAGACTTTTTAATCCTCGTTGCCATTTCATGTTTAATCGCCATTCCAATCGCATGGTATTACCTAAGTCACTGGCTTGAAAGATATCATTACAGAACAACTATTTCGTGGTGGGTATTTGTTGTGGCAGCATTGGGTTCCCTGGCCGTTACTATTGCCACTATAAGTTTCCAGGCAATAAGAGCGGCCGTTGCTAATCCGGTAAAATCTTTACGAACAGAATAATTTTTCGTCTGCCGCAAAGACGCATGCGGCCTGGCGAAACTTTGCGCGAAGTCTTTCGAAATTAAATTAATTGTATGATTAGAAACTATTTCAAAATCGCCTGGCGAAATTTATTTCGACAAAGGACCTATAGCTTATTCAATCTTCTTGGCCTTTCTCTTGGAATCAGCTGTGCTCTTTTGCTCACGCTCCACATCAAACAGGAACTGAGCTATGAAAAAAGTTTCCCTAATCATAAACTCATCTATCGTTGTGTATCTACTGAGTGGTCAAAATCCTCGCCACCACTTGCCGGCGAGCTTGTAAAACATTTCCCGGAGATAGAAAGAGTCACTCGTCTTGCCGAATACGGCGAACCCGTAGTGAATTATGGCCCGGAGAAAAAAGGAATCAGTAAGGGTTATTTTGCCGATTCCACAATCATTGACATGTTTAGTCTGAAACCGATTTTGGGTGATCCACGCAAAGCTCTTTCGGAGCCGTTTGCAATTGTAATCACCAGGAGCATGGCTGAAAAATATTTTGGCAAAGAGGATCCAATTGGAAAAAAATTGCTGTTCCAAAACAGAGAAGAAGCCTGGGTTAAGGGCGTAATCGAAGATCTTCCAAAGAATTCCCACCTGCAATTTGATTTCCTGGGATCCATGAATACATTCTATAAATATGTCCCCGAAAACTGGACAAGCAATCGGGGTTGGATGTTTGGCTGGACCTATGTGCAATTCAAATCTGAAGCAGATTATGAAAGTGCAAAAAAGAAAATGAAGAATTTCTGGGTCAACTACCGGAATGATTTTCCCACTGCGAAAGAACGTGAAGAAGAAGCAAATACACACAGACTGCAACCGCTTACAGATATCCATCTAAAAAGCGATCTCATCCAGGAAATGGGGCCAAACAGCAATATCATTTACATCTATATTTTCATTGCTGTTGAGGTTTTAATCCTACTAATTGCCTGCGTTAATTTCATCAATCTTTTTACGACACAGGCATTGAAAAGATTGAAAGAAGTGGCTGTGAGAAAAGTTTTAGGCGCACAAAAATCGCAACTCATCATTCAATTTCTTGGCGAAGCTTTCCTGCTAACATTGATGGCCGGACTCGTTGCAGTTATTATTTATGAAACCGTCATCCCCTTTTACAATTCCATTACTGGTAAAGAGGTGAGCCGACTGGAAATTCTTTCACCGGGGAATATATATATTCTAATTGGTATTGTTTTATGTACAGGGATTTTGTCTGGTTTGTTTCCTGCGCTTTTCATTTCCGGATTTCAACCGGCAGAAACATTAAAATCAAGTAAGGTCCCACGTTCATCCGCAAGTATTTTGCGCAAAGGCTTAGTAGTATTTCAATTTGTAGTTGCAGGCTTCCTGATCATTTCTACTATTTTGATTTATCAGCAAATGAAATTGTTCCGAACCAAGCAGTTGGGATTCGATAAGGAGCAGGTAATGATTTTGAATTTATATGGAGGCCTTCAGGAAGAATTTCTTTCACATCCTGAGGTAATTAAAAATGAAATTCTTTCCAATCCTGATGTTATTTCAGTAGGAAGATCTTCAAATATTATTGGCGACGATTTGAGTGTGGAACAGGTAATACCTGTGAATGCGCCTGCCGGAAAACAATATCCAACGGTAAGAGTTTACAGAATTGATGACAATTACCTCAATGTTCTGGGTATAAAATTGAAAGAGGGAAGAAATTTTTCAAAAGAATTTAATGATTCAGCTGCATTCATTTTAAATGAAAGAGCAGTGCACGATTTGGAAATTAAGGATCCATTACAAACTGAAGTTGAAAATTCGACAAACAATTTGAGAGGGAAAATAGTGGGGGTAGTTAAAGATTTTCATTTCAATTCTCTGCACAGTCAAATTGAACCACTCGTTCTTGAATACAAACCCAAATGGGCTGGTAATTTATTCATCAAAATCAGGGCTGGCAAAACTCCGGAAACCATTGACTTTCTGAAAAAGAAGGTTGAAGCCATTGCTCCCGGTACCCTTTTTAAATATGGTTTTTTGGATGATAAGATATCTGGCCTCTATCAGAAAGAGGACAACATGAGCCAGATTCTGAAATTATTCTGCGGACTTTCCATTGTAATTTCTTGTCTGGGTTTGTTTGGTCTCGCAGCCCATGCTTCTGAAATTAGAACTAAAGAAATAGGCATTAGAAAAGTAATTGGTGCGGGAACTGGAAATCTATTGAGGTTACTGTCTAAGGATTTTGTGATCCTGGTATTGTTAGGCAATCTTATTGCGTGGCCACTTGCTTGGTACGTAGTTTCAAAATGGTTGCAGGAATTCACTTATAAAGTAAATATCAGCTGGTGGGTGTTTGCATTTTCTCTAATCTCAACGGTATTAATTGCATTACTTACGATCAGCTATCATTGCATCAAAACCGCGAGGGCAAATCCGGTACAAGCACTCAAAACAGAATAATCGTTGTGGTCTTGGCGAGAGCCATTCGCAGGATTTCAAATGAATAAACGAAAGTTCCATGCTCAAGAACTATTTCCTTGTCGCCATTCGAAACCTATTCAAACAAAAAGGTCTTTCATTCATAAATATATCGGGACTTTCCCTCGGTATTGCCTGCTTTTCCCTCTTTATGCTTTATGCAGTAAATGAATTCAACTACGATAAATTCCACAAAAACAAGGATCATATTTACAGGGTTTATGTGCATCGTGAAGCACTTGAAGGAGAAGATGCTTACAGTTCTTCATATCTCCCGATGCCGATTGCTCCGGCACTAAAATCAGATTTTCCGGGAGTTAAAGACGCCATTCGAATAAGATCAGGCTGGGGAGAAAGTTTCATAAAAATTGGTGATAAGGTTCTTCGTGAAAAAGTAACCTACGCAGATAATCAGTTTTTTTCCGTCTTTTCTTTTAATCTAAAACAGGGAAATCCTCAAGCAGCACTGAAGGACATGCATAGTATGGTACTTACTGAAAAAACTGCTCACAATTTTTTCGGTAATGAAAATGCTGTCGGGAAAACCATTGAAATTAAAGTAGAAAATGATTATGTGCCTTTCACCATTACGGGCGTTTGCGAAAATATTGCACCCAATTCCAGCATTGATTTTAACATGATGGGGAATTTTGAATTTCTTACCGCGATTGGGTCGGGTGTCAAAAGTGTAAACAACTGGCATCGGTCATCATACCAGGTTTTTGTTCAACTTACCAATGAAAGTAAACTCGCAAATGATTATAAAGCACTTGATGCTTTTTACGTAAAATATCATCCAGATGAAGCCGCAGAAGTAAAAAAAAGAGGATGGAAAGGTAAGGGTCAGAACGCCTGGTATCGCATGCAACCCCTAATTCAAATTCATACAAATACAAACCTGGAAGGAGTTGGAGATGTGGAAGCTGTTGAACCTAAAACAATCTACATCCTACTTGCTATTTCTGCTGGTATACTTTTAATTGCCTGTATCAATTTTACAACTTTAGCGATTGGAAGATCGGCAGGACGTAGTAAAGAAGTAGGTGTGAGAAAGGTTGTGGGTGGAACCCGAAAATCACTCGTGTTTCAATTTTTGATCGAAGCGTTATTGCTCACAATAGTCTCTGCTGTACTTGGGCTCATCCTTGGTAAATTACTACTCCCGTATTTTAATACATTAGCTGGAAGGAATCTTGATTTCTCTGTTAGCAGGTATCCGGAACTGTTATGGATGACTGGTGGTTTGATCATAATTGTCAGTCTTCTTGCAGGTAGTTATCCTTCTCTTGTTTTGTCGGGCTTCAAACCCGTTGAGGTATTGAAGACAAAAGTTAAACTGGGTGGATCTAATTTCTTTACAAAATCTCTTGTTACCGCACAATTTGTTTTATCAGCTGGGCTTATCATTTCAACCATCGTGATTCTCCAGCAACTAAACTTCATGCGGAACCGAAATCCAGGATTCCAAAAGGAGAATGTTTTAGTAGTTGATGCAGACGGAACTTATCCCAGGAATTTATATCCCTTGTTCAAACATGAGATTTCAACAAATCCCCAAATTCTTGGATCTGCAAGTGCAGAGCTGAGTATGGGAGAAGGAACAGGTTCAAGCAGAACTGGCTTTGAATTTCAGGGAAAGCACAAAGTAGTTTATGAATATTTTATCGATCCAGACTATTTACATGTAATGGGAATGAAATTACTTGCCGGAAGGGATTTCAATTCATCCATTGCAAGTGATACTGTCAATTCCATAATCATCAATGAATCGATGATGCGGGATTTCGGATGGAACATCAACAATGTAATTGGACAGCAGGTAAAAGGATATTCCGAATCAATGACGCCTGTAG
Source organism: Bacteroidota bacterium (assembly GCA_003175935.1). Classification (GTDB taxonomy): domain Bacteria; phylum Bacteroidota; class Bacteroidia; order Chitinophagales; family Chitinophagaceae; genus PSRI01. Next base: position 15,751 of record PSRI01000043.1, on the reverse strand, counting down.
TTATTGGTGTGGTGAAAGATTTCAATTTCCTTTCTCTCTCTGAAAAAATCCAACCTCAAATGTTTCACCAGTTTTCCGGTAATCGACCGTATAAATACTTTGTTCGCATACAACCAGGCTATCCATCCAAAGTCATTGCATCCATTAATGACACGTGGAATAAAATTGCCCCAGATTTCCCTTTTAAATATAGTTTCCTCGACGAAGACCTGGATCGGTTTTATAAATCAGAAGAGCGCTGGAGTAATATTGTTGGTTGCGCAGGAGGCGTTTCGATTTTCCTTGCTTGCCTTGGACTGCTGGGCCTTGCGGCGTTGGCTGTAATAAATCGAACAAAAGAAATAGGCATACGAAAAGTTTTAGGAGCCTCTGTCAGTCATATCGTATCCATCATATCCGAGGATTTCTTAAAGTTAGTATTGATCGCACTGGCGATTGCGTCACCACTCGCGTGGTGGCTGATGCATAAATGGCTTCAGGACTATCCCTATCGAATCAATATCAGCTGGTGGATTTTTGGAATCAGTGGATCAATAATTCTTTTAGTAGCATTGGCAACAATTAGTGTGCAGGCAATTAAAGCAGGGCTGCGAAATCCTGTAAAATCTCTTAGAACTGAATAAACGTATTCCGGCCCCGTGAATTGATGATGAATATAATGAGGAGGTGAGTGGGTTAACCCGGTGGCCGGTTGTGAATGGTGGTAATGCACGTGTTGTTCACCTCGCTAATCGCGGGTCGTTATCGGCCGCTCACCACTCACATACAATGTTGAAGGTTGATAGTTGAAGGTTGAATGTTTAACAGCGTCTTTGCGCACCTTTGCGCCTTTGCGTGAAATCTAACGAACTGCCTATGTATAAGAATTACTTCAAAATCGCGCTCAGAAACCTGGCCAGGAACAAATTTTTTTCTACCATCAACATCATCGGCCTCTCCATTGGCATCGCAGGATGTTTACTCATCGGCCTTTTTGTGTGGGATGAATTGCAATACGATCGCTTTCACAAAGATGCCGATCGCATCTTCAGAATCTACGACAAGTCCACTAATAGCCAGGGTGTTTCAAATGTAGCTCCCACTTCGCCCATGTTTGAAACAACGCTCAACAATGAATTTCCAGAAGCAGAACAATCGCTTCGCATTCTGAATATATATGGCGAAAATTTTTTCCGGTCGGGTGATAAAAAAGGCTACGAAGAAAGGGGAATAATAGCAGAAGAAAACTTTTTTGATTTTTTTACTTTACCCCTTATTGAAGGAAATCCTAAGCAGGCTTTGAGTTCCCCCTATGGCGTGGTGATAACTCAGGAGGTGAAAAAGAAATACCTGGGCGATGGAGAGGCATTGGGTAAAACAATTTTCGTTGGGTCAGATAACATGAAAGTAACGGGCGTACTGGCAAAGTTACCCGAGCATTTTCACATGGAATTCTCTTATATAATTCCAATGCTCAATGTAAAAAAAGAGCTGAATGAAAAACAAATGCAAAGTTGGAACTGGCAGCAATTCTTCACCTATGTGAAATTAAAACCAAATACAAACAAAGATGCGTTTGAAAAGAAATTTCAAAAACTAATAACGGCAAGAGCAAATCCCGTGACAAAAGAGGGCGGATTCACCTACATTCCTTTCTTACAAAGAGTAACAGATATTCATCTTCATTCCAGCGATTTTAAGTTCGATATTATCAAAGCGGGAAATATCACCTATGTAAAAGCTTTATCAATCATTGCCATTTTCGTATTGCTGATTGCCTGTTTCAATTTTATTAATCTTAGTACTGCCAGATCTTTACGCCGAGCCAAAGAAGTAGGTGTAAGAAAAGTAGTGGGGGCGGAACAGCGTCAAATTTGGGCCCAATTTACCGGGGAGTCTATATTTATTTCATTACTTGCAACTGTTCTTGCTTCAATTATTGCATACTATTTTCTTCCTTCACTTAACCATTTCACGGAAAAACATATTGTATTCAATCCGCTCACTAGTGTTGCACTTTTTGTGTTTTTAGTGGGACTTGGAATTGTTGTGGGAATTTTCGCTGGCATTTATCCTGCAATTTTTATTTCACGCTTTAACCCCATTTATATTTTGAAAGGAATGAAATCGCGGGCAGGGAAAGGCGGAAACAATCAGATTTTGAGAAAGGCCCTGGTCGTCATCCAATTTGCATTGTCAGTTTTTCTCATCTCCTGCGCCGCAATTGTTTTTAAGCAGGTTGATTACATGCATCATAAAGATCTTGGGTTTAATAAAGAACAATTGATGTTTTTCCCTATGAGAGGTGAAAACATGAAAAATAATTATGAAACATTCAAAAACGAAATCATTAGCTCCAGCGGCGTAGTTTCAGCTACTATTGCTTATGGTTATCCTGGTGATATTGTTTCAGGAGATGATATTATTGTCCCCGGAAACGGAAAAGGCACAACCTATCCTGCAAGACAATTCATGATCGATTATGATTACCTCAAAACAATGGGTTTGCATATTATTGCTGGTAGGGACTTTTCAAAATCTTTTGCTACGGATTCAACGAGTGCATTCATTATAAATGAAACTGCTGTTAAGGAATTAGGACTGGGAACTCCTGAAACCGCTATAGGAAAACGGCTGGACTGGCACCCATGGAACACAGACAAAGAAGACAGTTTAAAGAAAGGATTTGTTATTGGAGTGGTGAAGGATTTTAATTTTAGCAGTCTGCATGAGAAAGTTAACACTGCCGTTTTGCAAATATTTCCTTCGGCCTATTGGAAGGTTGCCGTAAAAGTGCAAACCGCAAATTTAAAATCAACCATTTCTCAGGTTGAAAAAGTTTGGAATAAATATTCGCCTGAATACCCGATCAGTTACAAGTTCCTGGACCAAAGTTTTGATGAAATGTATCGTGCTGAAGAGAAATTAAGCGCATTGTTGTGGATCTTTACCGGTCTGGCTATATTTATCGGTTGCCTGGGACTACTGGGGCTGGCAACATTTGCGGCAGAACAAAGGATAAAAGAAATTGGCATCAGAAAAGTACTTGGTGCTTCTGCTACTAATATAACAGGAATGCTATCCGGGGATTTTATGAAACTTGTATTACTAGCCGCAATAATTTCGCTACCCATTGCATGGATCACTTTGAGCAAATGGCTTGAAGAATTTCCATATCGCATTTCAATGAATGCATGGTTATTTATTTTGTCGGCCGCTGTTGCTCTTGTTGTTGCATTATTTACTGTGAGTTTCCAGGCAATTCGGGCAGCCAGTTCAAATCCGGTAAAAGCTCTTCGAACTGAATAAATTCTAAACCTTATTTTAGCGCCTTTGCAAGAAAATACCTTACCTCACGCGAGGTCGCAAAGTTGCTCAGAGTTCGCAAACTATATTCGGCTAGCTTTGCGATCTTTGCTTCCTTTGCGACTCTGCGAGAAATCTTCACTGTATCGAAAGCGTACAGTTCCTGTATCAAAAACGAACTACTTCGTATATACTTCATTTCCATACTCCTGTAAATCACTTAAATCGCTTTTTGGCATGTGTTTCACTAGATTATGCGAGCGAAAAGTACTGGTTGCCGGTGAGAAGAAAAGTGGTGAAAAATGCAACAAGAAGAAGCCAATTAAGACATTAATTATGGACCGAGGGATAACCTCACTTAAAACGGGTTCCAATGCTAAAGAATTATTTCAGGGTGGCACTCAGAAATTTCTGGCGCAATAAGGTTTTTTCGGCAATAAATATACTCGGACTGGCAATTGGGATCAGTTCTGCGCTGGTTATTTACCTTATTGTACAGTATGATCTAAGCTTTGATAAGTTCCATAAGGATGGTGACAGGATTTATCGCGTAGTTACCGACATTAAATTTGCCGGTGAACCATTTTACAATTCCGGAGTTACGGATCCCTTCGCTGTGGCAGCGAGAAAAGAAATTAGCGGTATTGAGCTTTGCTCTAATTTCTATACTGCTGATGATATCAAAGTTGTTATTCCCAATTCCACTTCGGAAAAGCAGGGCATTTTCAGAAAGCAAAAAAATGTAACCTATGCGGATGAGTACTATTTCAAACTATTCCCCTTTTACAAATGGATAGCAGGAAATACTCAGGATCCTTTAAAGGCACCATACCAAACCGTTATAACTGAAAGCAGAGCCCGCACATATTTTCCAGGACTTGATCCAAAAGCCGTAATAGGAAAGCAGATAATTTATGATGATAGTTTGAAGACAAGTGTATCCGCAGTTATAAGGGACCCGGAAGAAATTACCGATTTCACTTTCAGGGAATTTATTTCGATGGCCACTATGGATGCAAACCATATGCATAACGAAGAATGGGGAAGTGTAACATCATCTAACCAGTTCTTTGTAAAATTGGCACCCAACCAATCCATAGCAAAATTAAATTCAGAACTCTCTGCACTCTTAAAAAAGAATAATAAGAACGAGCAAACGAGTTCAACCAATTACATGATCGAACAACTTCAGCCTTTGTCTGATATTCACTTTAATGATCACTACGATAATTTCGGACAAAGACTGGCTCAAAAAAATACATTATGGGGTTTGTCATTAGTTGCCGGCTTTCTATTGTTGCTTGGTTGTATCAATTTTATCAACCTCACAACTGCCCAGGCGTCTCAGCGAGCAAAAGAAATAGGTGTACGTAAAACTATGGGAAGCACGCAAAAGCAGCTGGTATTTCAGTTTTTGAGCGAAACTTTATTTACAACACTGATTGCCGCTTTTGTTTCCGCAATTATCACGCCCTGGTTATTGCAAATCTTTTCAGATTTTATTCCCGCAGGTTTACATTTCGATCTTTTGAATCAACCGCAATTGATTCTTTTTATGATTGCGCTCGTGCTGGTTGTTACACTTTTATCAGGCTTCTACCCTGCTATGATTTTATCGGGATTTCGACCTGTCTTGGTTTTAAAAAATCAGGCTTTTGGCGGAACAGCAAAAACAAGAAGAACCTGGATAAGAAAAACACTAACGGTATCTCAATTTGTGATTGCCCAATTTTTGATCATGGCAACTTTGGCCGTGACCAAACAAATACATTTTACCCTAAGTAAAGATTTGGGATTCAAAAAAGATGCAATCATTACCATGCGTATTCCATGGAATAATCGAAAACCCGATCCCAATCGCGATGTACTGCTCAATGAAATCAATAAAATGCCAGAAGTTCAGTTAGCCAGTCTCGCAGAACCTCCCGCATCTACAAATACCTCATCCAGAACCATAAAATATAAAGACGGGAAAAAAGAGATTGAAACCGATGTACAGTTGAAATATGGAGACACCAATTACCTTTCTCTTTATCGCTTAAAATTATTGGCTGGAAGAAATATCCAGGAAAGTGATTCAGAAAGAGAATACATCATAAATGAAACTTACGCGAAAATCCTGGGCTTTAACAACCCGGAAGATGCAATTGGAAAAATGGTAGGTGAAGACAAAAAAATTCCAATCGTAGGAGTTGTTTCAAATTTCCATCAATCTTCCCTACACACACCAATTAAACCGCTTGCGATTTGCAGCGCAAAAAATAATACTTACTCAATTAGTGTTGCGCTCAAATCTTCGAATGGAGATAGTAAAAACTGGCAGAATGCATTCGCCAAAATGGGAGTCGTTTACAAAAGACTCTATCCTGAAGAAGATTTCAAATATGATTTCTTCGATGAAAGCATTGCTAAATTTTATAAAAGCGAGCAGGATATTTCGAGATTGTTGAAATGGGCAACCGGACTTGCTATCTTTATCAGCTGTCTGGGTTTACTGGGACTGGTAATTTATACAACTAATTTGCGCATGAAAGAAATCAGTGTGAGAAAAGTTTTGGGTGCGTCAGTAAGGAACCTGATAACCTTATTATCAACCGACTTCATTCGACTTGTAATCATTTCATTTTTCGTTGCCACGCCAATTGCATGGTGGAGTATGAATAAATGGCTGCAGAATTATGCTTACAGAACTGAATTAAGCTGGTGGCTTTTCCCTTTGAGTGGATTCATAATCATATTAATTGCATTACTAACCTTGAGTATTCAAACTTTCAGGGCAGCCGTGGCAAATCCAACCAAAGCATTGAGAAGCGAATAAAAATTAGAATTGAACCTTACTAAAAAATAAAAACTACGAATATGAAAAAGTTGATCATCCTCCTGGCTTTAGTAATCCCCGCAACAATGTTGCGCGCACAGGATGATAAAGGCAGGACTCCGTTTTTGACTAAAAACCTTTCAAAAGAAAATATAAAAAATGTAGATGTCCAAACGAGTGGTGGAAGTATTAATGTAAGTGGTGGAACCGCTGCAGAATCCAGAATTGAAGTATATGTATGGCCAAACAACGACGGAAAAGCAATGCCGTCGAAAGAAGAAATTCAAAAAAGAATTAATGAAGATTATGATTTGAATATCTCTGTTGATGGAGGCAAACTAACTGCTTATGCAAAGCCCAAAGATCGAAACATGAATTGGAAAAAATCACTAAGTATTTCTTTTAAAATTTATGTTACTGAAAATGCAAGTACACATTTGCGTACCAGCGGGGGCAGTATCGGAATCAAAAATCTTGCAGGCACCCAGGACTTTGCAACAAGTGGCGGTAGTTTGGATATTCAAAAAGTAAGCGGTCAAATCAATGGAAGAACTTCTGGCGGAAGCATTACCGTGAGCGATTCCAAAGACAATATTGATATCGAAACCAGTGGAGGAAGTATTCACGCAGAAAATTGCACAGGCACAATTACGATGAACACTTCAGGGGGGTCTCTTACATTGAAACAATTGCAGGGAAATATCAAAGCAACAACAAGTGGTGGTTCTATCAATGGTGGCGAAATCAGGGGTGATCTTGAAGCACATACTTCTGGCGGCAATGTTGATTTAAATGCACTTTATTGCGGTCTGGAAACTTCCACAAGCGGTGGAAATATTGATGTTGAAATTAAAGAACTTGGCAAGCAGGTTAAGATCACGAACTCCGGTGGTAATATAGATTTAAGCATGCCCAAAAATAAAGGCGTCAATCTTCGTTTGCGCGGCGACAAAATAAAAGTGGAATCACTCGAGAATTTTTCCGGAAGAAAAGATGATGATGAAATCGACGGAACATTAAATGGCGGAGGAATTCCGGTAACAGTAAAAGCAGGTAGCGGAAGAATCAGACTTGACATGAAATAGAAGCTTTGCGTCTTTGCTAAACTTGGCGCCTTCGCGTGAGGCCTTTCGAGAATAAGTAAATAGTTCAAATTAATAAAAAGGATATGCTAGAATTTAAAGGAATTTCAAAATGGTATAATGTAGGCGGGAACAAGACCTATATACTCAATAACGTTGATCTGATTATTAGAGAAGGCGAATTCGTTTCGATTATGGGACCATCCGGTTCCGGTAAATCCACGCTGCTTCATATAATGGGTATGTTGGATGAGCCTTCGGAAGGATATCATTATTTCATGGGTCAGGCAGTTCACTTACTCAAAGAAAAACAGCGTTCGCAACTTTATAAACAGCATATCGGATTTGTTTTTCAGGCATATCACCTGATCGATGAATTAACGGTGTATGAAAACATCGAAACACCTTTGATTTATCAAAATGTAAAAACCTCTGAGAGAAAAGCCATGGTTGCAGATATCCTTGACCGTTTTCAAATGGTTGGGAAAAAAGATTTGTTTCCAACACAGCTTTCTGGTGGACAACAACAACTCGTGGGAATTGCGCGCGCATTGATTGCAAGTCCCAGGCTGCTTCTTGCTGATGAACCTACTGGTAATCTCAATTCAAAACAGGGTGAAGAGATCATGGAGATTTTCAAAAAATTAAATAACGAAGGTGTCACTATCATACAGGTAACACATTCAGAAAAAAATGCAGGATATGGATCAAGAGTGATCAATTTGCTGGATGGAAGAATTAGTTAAGTATACCTAAGTTAAAATACCAATTCATAAATGAAAATAAATATGCAAAAAGGAAGAATCATTATTACAGCATGGATTTTCGCGATAGCTATGGGAATGCAGGGTTTCAGTCAGGATAACCCTGTACCGGCGGGACCGCTTTCATTACAACAATGTGTGGAAATTGCGCTAAAGAATAATATTCCATTGCAGCAAAACACCTTGTTGATTGATGCTGCAAAGGGAAATCTCGACCAGGCAAAAGCAAGCCTGTTACCGAATTTGAACGGAAACTGGGGTTATAACTGGAACACTGGTCGTACCATTGATCCATTCACTAACGGTTATATCGATCAGAAATATTCTTCTTCGAGTGCGGGCCTCAATTCAGGCATCATATTGTCTCAGGGTTTGCAACTTCAAAATGCAATTAAACAAACCTCTTACGCATACCAGGCAACCAAAGAAGAAAATCAGCAGCAAAAAGATAATCTCACATTAAATGTGATTATGTATTATCTAATGGTGTTGAACAGCGAAGATCTCCTGGAGATATCAAAAGAACAATCTACAGTTACACAGGGACAGGTTGATCGTACAAAAATTCTCGTGGATGAAGGTCAGGTAGGTTCTTACCAGTTGTCCGATTTGAAAGGACAGCTTGCTGGTGAGCAAATGACAATTGTCAACAATCAGGTGGCTCTGGAAACAGCGAAGCTCAATTTGTGCCAGGCGATGAATATTCCTTATACAAAAGATCTCAAACTACAAAGACTTGATGATGCTTCACTTCTTGAAATATATGGAGCAAGTTCAGACCAGGTTTACAATGCTGCACTTACAAGCCTGGCCCAGGTAAAAGCTGTTGACCTTCGTGCAAAGAGTGCGCAAAAGGGATTGGCGTATGCAAAAGGAGGGTATTTCCCTCAATTGAGTTTGAATGGAGGATTAAGCACAAACTATTCAAGCATTGCGAGCATTTCCAATCCTACTACTACATCTGAAATTAGTACTGGCGACTATGTTTATGATGCGGGTGTAAAAAATCCGGTATTGCGCCAGCAGCAGAATTACAGCAATGAGATCATTTCTTATGGCAGTCAGTTCAAGAATAACGTGGGTACTTATGTTGGATTTTATCTCAGCGTTCCTATTTTCAACAATCTTCGTGTGAGGAACCGAGTTATACAGGCGAGAGTGATTGAAAGGACTGCAGATCTCGAGGCTAAGAATACAAGACTGGTATTAAAACAATCAGTGGAGCAGGCCCACCAGAATATGGAAAGTGCTTACGAAAGGCTTAAGATATCAAATGAACAGGTTTTGCAATTCCAGGAATCTTTCAGATCTGCTGAAATCAGGTTTAACGAAGGAACGATTGTATCTACAGATTACCTGATAGTAAAAAACAGCCTCGACAGAGCTAAAGTAAACCTTGCTCAAACGAGGTATGAATATATTTTCAGGACAAAAATCCTTGACTTTTACCAGGGAAAACAATTATGGTAACGGCGACGTATAAATCTTTTAAATCCTGTGGTATTCCGCGGGATTTTTTTTGCTTACCAGTCATCACCTTTTGATTTTACGAATAGAAAATAAATGTAAATTACCCAAAAATCGACCCGGTGACCATTGCTGTTTCCAGAACACTGCTAGCGATTGGATTTTGTTTGTCTGCCTTTATTCTGATACCCCAGGGGTTGAATGCTCAGGATAAATATCATTTCGTGCTTGAAGGAAAAGTCATTGACTTTGATACCAAACAGCCGATTAAAAATGTGAGCATCGTTATCAGGAAAACAAAAATTGGAACTGTAACAGATGATAACGGTAACTTTAAACTCAATACCACCAATACAAATTTCACGATTCAACTTTCCTTTGTAGGCTATATTCCTCAGAGTCGTGATATCGATCTTTCACGAAGAGATACTTCCATAGTTATAGAATTAAAACTCAAAGCCAATATTGAACTGGATTCGGTAGTGATCAATGCAAGGAAGGGAATCAATAAAGTGAAAGAGGTTCAAATGGGAACGGTGCAAATTAACCCGGAAGCATTGAAACGAGTTCCATTAGTATTTGGTGAAGCAGATATCATTAAAGGATTATTGTTACAACCAGGCGTTACCAATACCGGGGAAGCTTCCGGTGGATTTAATGTTCGGGGCGGTAATGCAGATCAAAACCTTGTGCTGTTGGATGGAGCAACGCTATTCAGCACATCACATTTACTGGGGTTTTATAGTTCCGTAACTCCAGATGCCGTACAGGATATCATGCTTTATAAAGGAAGCATGCCAGCCCAATATGGAGGAAGACTTTCATCGCTACTAAATATGAAAGCGAAATCCGGGGATCCCAACAAAGCACAATTCAATAGCGGGGTCAGTCCAATCAGCGTTCATCTTTTCGGAAATGGACCAATCATTAAAGACAAGCTTACAGTCGCCGGCGGTATCAGGGTAGCATATCCGGATTTAGTACTAAATAATTTCCCTAAACAATTCGGCGACAGCCGCGCCTTTTTCTATGATGCAATTTTGAAAGCAGAATATTCTTTTAATAAATCAAACAAACTTTCGGTTACGGGATACCGAAGCTTTGACAAATTCAGATTCGATACACTTACCCAATACGAGTGGCAGAGTAACCTGGTCACATTAAACTATCTGGGCAATTTTAATCCCAAGCTTTCTCTTCGGGTGAATGCGAACTACAGTCAGTTTATATCAGGCATTAATGGGCTTCAACACGATTACGAGTTCACATTAAAATCATCTATCGCCCAAAAACAGGCAAAAGCAGTCTTGCAATACAATCCTAACACAAAAAATAAAATTGAATTCGGACCCGACATAATCTATTACAATATAAGCCCTGGGAACCAGGATCCCAGCTCTTCAAATAGCGTAATTAATCCAACACATATAGAAAAAGAGCAAGGGCGAGAAATGGCTTTATTTCTAAGCGATGAAATCAATTTCACTTCGAGGATTGCACTCCAGGCAGGACTAAGGTATGTTCGGTATGATTATTTAGGTCCGAAAAATGTATACACCTATCAGACCGGGGTACCCGAAGCAAGGGAAACTATTACCGATACAACTTTCTACGGCAAGAATGAATCCATAAAAAGCTATGGAGGATGGGAACCGCGAGCTTCACTAAAAATCGGGATTGATGATCAGACTTCCGTCAAGCTCAGTTACCAGCACGGCCAACAATTTTTGCAATTGATCTCAAATACAATTAGCTTATCTCCGGTTGATTTTTGGAAACTAAGTGATTCTCATATACCGCAACAAATCGGGGATCAGTACGGAGCCGGAATTTTCAAGAATATAAATGGCACCGATTATGAAATTTCTCTGGAGGGATATTATAAAACCGCAAAAAATATGGTCGAATATAAGGATGGTGCTATACTGTTGTTGAATCCTTATATCGAAAGTTCTTTATTGAATGCAAGGGGAAAAGCCTGGGGAGTTGAAATGAGTTTTGCGAAAAATACTGGCAAGGTAACCATGCAGGTAAACTATACTTATTCTCGCTCCATGATGCAGGTACTTACAACTTATGCGAGCGAAGAAGTAAACAAAGGAGACTATTATCCATCTAATATTGACAGGCCACATAACCTCGCGCTTATTGGAAAGATCAAGATGGGGAGGGGATGGAGTTTCAACGCAAATTTTGTTTTTATTTCCGGCAGACCTACAACTTATCCTGATGGAAATTACGTGATCAATAATACCATCGTTAATAATTATTCCACAAGGAATCAGGACAGATTACCTGCATATCATAGACTTGATATTGGTTTTTCAAATATCTCCAGGCGCTATGCAACTCAAAAGAGATACAGTGTGTGGAATTTCTCTATTTATAATGTTTACGCTCACGACAACGCATATTCGATATATTTTAAAAGACAGGGAGGCACGATAGGATCATACCAGCTTTCAGTTATTGGTACGGCAATTCCTTCGGTATCCTGGAACTATTATTTTTAGAGACATGAAGATTTTTGTAAGGCTGGGTTTTTTGATCATTCTGGCAATATTTATGAACTCCTGCATAAAGCAGGTAGATGTTCCCATTCGCAATGTGGAACCTCAACTTGTTGTGCAGGGATTGGTAACAACCGATAGCGTTCCTTATGAAGTTAGAGTAAGCTATTCCGGGCCTTTCACTTCAAATTCTATTGCACTTGATGAATATGTCATCAAAGACGCCCAGGTAATTATTTTGGATGATGCAGGTAATTCGACGCCGCTCTCCTATCGCGATTCGGGTATTTACGTCACAACAGATCCAAATTTTGTAGGTACAGTTGGAAGAAGCTATCATGTAGAAGTTCAACTGACAGATGGGAAAAAATATGTTTCAATTCCGGAAAGAATTCGACCGCCGGTAGCAATTGATACAATTAGTAAAGTTGAATACAATCTTTATTACGATAAAAACATGACTGGTTTTGGAATGAATCCTTATAGCGACAGGCTCAATGCTTTCGTAAATTTCAAGGATCCTCCGGGAGATGAAAATTATTATCGCTGGTCTTCTGTAAATTATGTGCTCAGAAAATGTACCGGAGTTTCCTGCGGATTTAGTTGCATACTTTATGAATATTGTTATCAACTTCATGTTGTTAACGAACCGCAGATATTATCAGATGCATCAATCAACGGAAATGAAATTCGTGATGTACTTGCAGAATATTCTTTAATCTTTTGGTATGGCAAACATTATATTGATATCGGCCAACTTACTATTTCAAGGGAAGCTTACCAGTTCTGGCGCAGATACCAGGAGCAATTGACAAGAACCGGCAATGTTTTAGATCCACTCCCCTCTTCAATTAAAGGCAATGTGTACAATGCTTCCGATACAACAGAAATTGCATTGGGATATTTCGAAGCTTCATCAATCTCCCATAAAAAAGCTATCATCGTTCCGCAAAGCATTACGGATTTTTTCCTGAGTGAACGCGCCAAACAATACATTCCTGACTTTCCTATTGAATGTTTTAATTATTTTCCTCAAACATTAAGTTATCCTCCACCGCCTGCACAGCAATATCCTGCACCTGAAGGATGGCAAAATGCTCAGGAGATAGATGTGTCCTGGTAAAAGATTTCAGAATTATAGCAAGAGAAAGATTGTTTAGTTTCTGGAGATTTTTAATTCCCTGTGAATAATTTCTCCATGATTTGAAATTCCTTCCAGCACAACCGTATATTCTGTCACCGGATCTGAAGTATAGAAGCTGAGATTTGTGAATCCGCTTTTGTCAATTTTCAAATTTCCCTTCCAGTATATTGTTGTTCTGTTATCTGCAATGACAGACTTTGAATTATCAGGTACATCATACTTTGGGACATAGAACTCACGAGATACGTGGTACCCCGGAATGTAAAATACCTGCTTGCCATCCTGTGTAATACCATTCATTGCAAGTTCTTTCCTCGTGTTTACAGATATTACTCCGCTTGCACCTCTCACTCCATAAATACCGGCTTCTGTTCCCTTAAGTACCTCAATAAAATCAACCGTATTGGGCGGAATGTTGTCAATTAGTAATTTCAAATCCGCCCCTTCCATTGCGACTCCATCTACTACAAGCAGAGGATCGTTAGCATTACCACTGGACAAATTTGCCGTCATGTGTCCCTGAATCCTGATATGCCCATTCATAATGGAAACACCGGGTGCCAGGTATAAAGCATCAGAAAGTTTTTGTGTAGAAAGTTTGTCGATCTGGGCGGCTGTAATTATTGATGAAAATTGATCTATCCTTCTTTTATCAGAAAACTCGGGAGCTTTTTTAACTCCACTAATATTAACCGGCGCAAGTTCAACAGCTTTTGGATTAGGTACCGTAACAGATTTTTCTAACATGAGAAACTGATAAAAATCCTTATACAAAGAGTCATTGATACTGGAAGGAATCTCCTGGATATTTAAGGCCGGCCAGGTAACTTTATCAACGCTAACTTTCGCATTTTTTTGTAATCCTTTGTTATTACTCACCGCAACATAAAATTGGGTACTGTCAGAATAAATTAAGTCGCGGAATTTAAACCGACCAAGGTCATCTGCAGTATCTGCGGCTATGCCTTTCTGATAGTCGGCATACAAAAAAGAAGTACCCCACTGAGCACCATAAAGACTTGCAAAATAACCCTTGCCTGGTTGCCCCGATGGAGTATGTATAGTTCCGCTAATGATAAGAGCGCTATCGGGCTCAATTTTTGAACCAGCATAATTTCCCTGCAGAATTTCATTCCATGTATAACGGCTCCATCCATGGGTGAGCATCAACAGATCAAGGGCATCGTTGGCTTTGGGCTGTTTATCGTCGAAATAAAATCCAGGATCTGAAATATATCCTTTCAAATCATCAGTCAATAATAATTTAGTATAAATATTTTCTTGATAATGCCGAACTGGTACCGCCCGGTCGTCTGTAACTGCAATTGAAAAATCTCCTGATAAAGGAAATCCGTTATTATCTTTTGACTTAATGACTATTTGAACGAGTTGTCTTGCTGCATATTTGGATTGATCCGTTTGAATATCCACAGTTGGCTTCTGGTGTTTGATAAATACCAGTCTTTCACTCACAGGCAAATTCTCATCTGCAAACAAAGTGAGTTTGGCTATTCCTTCAGGGAAACTGTCCTTTGGAATTGATACTTCATACATGTCCCTCCCCCGGCTGGCAAAACAAACTTTTCCATATGATGAAGCCAGGAGAAAGCTTTGCATATTTTTTCCATACAGCGAATCGCCCAGGGAAATTCTCACTTTAATATTGTTTTGGTCCTGATCAACAACAGAAAGTTGATAAGCAAAATTGTTGATGGCCGGTAAGGCATAGCTGGTTTCCTTTCCAGATTTCGAAACAATTACTGCATAATAAGTTCTGCCAGAAGAAGGGACAAAAGTAAACTTGCCCATTCCATCATAGAAAGTATTAAAAGAAACAATTCTGTTCCCTTTATCATTTTTTACATATCCCTCAACGCTCGCAGCTGAGCCATTTTTTCGGGTTGCAATAAAACCGACTGTGGATTCTGTACCATTGATCATGTTGCCACCTTCCGGAAGAAATCTAATATCGAGAGAATCGTCACCCGCGGCATTCGTTGGGGCTATTGATTTAGCAGGAGCATTCAGTGTGGCCTTACCTGCAACCGCATCTTCAATTTTCTTTTTGGAGCCAATAAAAATATCTTTTCTGAAAATAAATTTCCTGTCATAGTTCAACATCCTGGAAGTAAAAGCTGTAATGGAATATCCACCTTCATGAAGTGAATCCGGAATATGGATGGATCCATTCAAATTATTATCAACAGGATTTAAAACCAGGCGCATAATCACTGAGTCATTTGCGCCAGACAAATACACAAATAATTTATTGCTGATAGTGCTCTTATTATGATTTGATGCATTAATTAAATAAGCTCGAAACCAGATGGTTTCACCCGTAATGTAAAAGGGCTTGTCGGTATGCACATAAATTTTCTCCTGGGGGAAATGAGTATAAAAATCAACCAGTTTCCTGACAATATTTTCGATGGGATCGTTGCCGGGAGTTTTAAATCCGAAGCAAAAAATGATGGTTGCAAGAATGGCAAGGCGAGTCGTTAGCTGTTTCATAAGAGACATACAACATACGAAAAAACGTCGAAATTTTTATGAGAATTCGTGTAAGTGGAAATGTCCTGAGGAAAGTCTTTTATGAAGAAACTTCCAATACAATTTTTCCGAAATTATTGCCACTCTCCAACCACTGATGTGCCTCAACAGCTTCATTAAGCGGAAAAATG
>PSRI01000239.1 GCA_003175935.1 Bacteroidota bacterium | reverse complement strand
TTCCATTCCCTGTACATTCATATTCGTGTAAATAAAGATAAATACAGCTACGGAGAAATAAACCATATGATTAATTATGAGAATGTAGTTAGCAAGATTATCTTAAATTTCCTTTTGATTAACTTTTATATAAAAAACTGTTAAGATAATAAAGATAATGAAGATTAAAGAAATTGTAGGTGATTAACATAATAGAAATTAAGAAATCTCCGTTAAGTGATGGAGAATTTAATCGAGGAGTATTTGCAACCGTTGATATAGCGAAAGGTGAGCTGATCCATGAAGCTCCAGTCCTTCCATATCCTAATAAGGAACATGTTTTCATTGAAAAAACTTTGCTTGCAGATTATGCTTTCGAGTATGGCATCAATCATACTGCTATCTTGCTCGGATACGGAATGCTTTTTAATCATTCGTATGAGCCTAATTGCACTTATGAGATTAACTTTAAGAACCATACGTTTGACTTCTATGCCTACACAGATATAAAAGCAGGGGAAGAAATCCTTATAAACTACAATGGCGATGTGGATGATAAGGAACCGCTATGGTTCGATAAAGACCAAGATTAAAGAAATGATTAAAAAGATGACAGGAAATTGGGTTTTTAAAAATGATAGGTTACACTTTTCCAATTTAACTCCAATTTCCTGTTTTTGAAACTCAGGAATGAACGATCATTACAACGTTCAAACAAAGCAGGAAAATTTTTACCACGTCTTCCCCATCCAAGACTCTCTTAATGTGGCACCTCCGCCTGCTCCAAAGCTCTACTCTCATATATCGATTTGCTCTTCCTTTTTGATGATAGCATTAACTTTAAGCATATTAATTTTTATCCAGGCTGCACCTATAAGCTATTATAGAGGTAGACAGCGAGCTGAACTTTTAGGAAATCTTCATAGTTACCGAAATCTAATTCCAATATATCCTCGATTTTTTTAATGCGATGATATAGAGTATTTGGATGGATATGAAGAACTTTGGCAGTTACCACCATAGAAGCATTATTTTGGACGTAGCTGATAAGGGTATACAGAAGTTCTTGGTATTTCTCCTGATCCGTCCATAAAAGGGAAAAGGCCTCAGCTAAAAATGATTCGATCTCACTGGATTGATGATTTAAAAACAGACGACCGATCCCCAATTCACGGAAATGATATACACCTTTCTTATTTTGTTTTTTTAGATGAAAAAGAGCTTGTTCGGCTTTGTTATGATTGTCTTCCACTTGCCCGGGATAGTAATGTCCAGTACTGATTCCGGCTCTGGCTGCGACGGTATACATTTTGTTCCACCCTTCAATACTGTCTTTCATTAATTTGCTTAGTCTCGCTAGTTCCTGCTCATGATTGGCAGTGGAAAATAGGGTAATTTTGTTGTTGTAGCTAAATAGAAGCCTATTTTCCGTCGGCAAGATTCGATTCAAGCGAGTTAGCAAAGATCGGGTGTCATTTTCAAGGGCATCGGGATCGACATTTCCGGACACTTCAATTAAAACTGTTTGAATAAAGCTATGTGTTTCAATACCTAACTCCTTGACTGCCATTTCGGCATGTAGGGGATTTTTAATTTTTAAGAATTCATGATATTTTTCATAGGTTTTTCGATATAAAATATCGGTTCTTGATCTGATTTTCATAATTTCCAGAGTGAGGATAGGAGCACCCTGTTCAACGATTAAGTGATCAGTCATAGATAAGGGACCGTCTCCCACAATGATTAGGCATCCTAAAAAAACGGATCCAGTTCTTACAGGATACACATAGAAGGATAAATCACCATCTTCAGAAATGGTTACATAAGCTGGTTTTGTTTTATGGATAAAAAGGAGAAAAAGATCCGAAAGAACTTTTTCAAACGTCAGATTGTCAGCGGTGTAACACTTTCCCTCAAGGTAATCTGCATATATCACCGTTTTTCCCATTAGATGATTCATTTCCATGATGATCGGTTTCAAGCCCCTGTTTTCGATCGATAACCGTGTTAGATGGTTATGTATTTCGGTTCCCTGCCGCAATAGCCCATTTGTCTCCTCAAGCTTGGTATTTAAATGAGTAACTTCATCAAGGTTTTTCTGAACTTCTTCATGAAGCTGTGCATTATGAATCGCTACAGCAACATGAGAGGCAAAGCTTTGAAGAAGCAGAAGATCCCGCTCACTGGGCAATTCTTCCCGATCGAATCGATGTAAGGTCATGACACCAATTCGCTTCTCTCCAAACAAAATTGGTACAGATAAAAGAGTTTTAATCGTTCGATTGGATACGCATGCATCGTGTAAAATTTGGAAGCTTTCTTCGCTTAAATCCACCATACTCTCATAAATTTCCTTTGTCGTTCCGATCAATCGAACACAGCTATCTCTAAAAACCTTTCCGACAATCGATTCACCGACACTAACCTGAAAGGACCGGATATGGTCATTGAATCCGGCGTATGCCTTCACGATTAACTTTTTTGAGTGACTATCATATAGTTGGATGTACCCTGCGTCTGTTGAGCGAAAGATGGCAATCGCGGAATCCATGATTTTCTTTAGTACGTCCTCTAATTCGAGAGTCGAGGTAATCACACGGAAACTTTCCATAAGGATTTCCATGTCGTGCTGGACTTTTAAGGGATCCCGCTCGATATGATATAGCTGGGTTTCATCATTCACTTTTCCTTTACCTCCACTTTGTTGGACTCAACAATATATTTGAAAAACGTTGTGTAATCCCACATTGATTATTTTATATATATTTTATAATATTTAGTAAATTACGAAAAGTCTTTTATTAAAGCGTTTTCAAGAAAGGGAGATGACATTGAAAAATATTGCATGGAAAGAGTTGGAGGATAAGTTCAGCGATCTTGTTCAAATTCGCCGGGAACTTCATATGTATCCAGAATTGTCGTTTAAAGAAGTTAAGACCCCTACGATGATTGCAGAATTCTTAATAGGTTGTGGTTTAGAAGTGAGAACAGGAGTTGGAGGACGGGGGGTTACGGCTTTATTAAGAGGCGGAAAGCCTGGAAAAACCGTTGCCCTTCGTGCAGATTTTGATGCGCTGCCGATTGAGGATCAAAAAGAAGTCCCTTATAAATCAAGAATTCCTGGTGTCATGCATGCCTGCGGACATGACCTACATACAGCAGCCCTCTTGGGAACGGCCTATTCACTTAGTAAAGTAAAGGAGGATTTGGAGGGGAATGTCCTTTTTATCCATCAGTTTGCGGAAGAAGTCATTCCAGGCGGGGCGAAAGCAATGATTGAAGATGGTTGTCTGGATGGGGTGGATGTCGTTTATGGGGCTCATGTGCAAGCGAATCTTCCCGTAGGTATGATTGGCTGGAAAGAAGAGTATATGATGGCTGCCGGTGATAAGTTTGAAATACGGATCAACGGGAAAGGCGGGCATGGCTCGATGCCGCATCTTGCGATTGACCCTGTTCTCATAGGTAGTCAAATCGTATTGAATCTCCAGCAAATTGCTGCTAGCCGCATCAATACAACAGACCCTGCGGTGGTGACCGTCTGTTCGTTCCAAGGAGGCGAACAATATAATGTCATCCCTGATCAAGCGGTATTGTCAGGCACTGTTCGAACCTTTTCCAAGGAAGCACGAGAGTCGGCGGAAAAGAATATTCGCAGCATTGCAGAATCGGCATGTCAGATGGCGGGGGCAGAATGTGAAGTCATCTACCAATATGGTTATCCTTCCGTTTGGAACCATCCGCAGGAAGCTCAGCGAGTAAGACGGTTGGCAGAGATGGTTGCCGGAAATGAAAAGGTGGTACAAGTCCCATTACAAATGCCTATGGAGGATTTTGCTTATTACACGATTGAACGGCCGGGGGCTTTCTTTTTGGTAGGAGGCATGAATCCGGATATTCAGGCAACCTATCCTCATCATCATCCGAAATTTGACGTCGATGAACAAAGTATTCTTCAAATCGGTAAAATGTTTATTTCACTTGTATTAGACTATTTCAACCATTCAAGCGAACAGAATGTAAGCAATGTGGTCACACGTTCAGTTTGATCTACTTTATCACCCGAAATCGGAAGGAGAATGGATTTATGATTGATGCTGTAAAAGGGAAGAACAAGAAATATCTGATTCTTACGTTGCTATTTTTAGGATGGTGTTTGTCCTATCTTGATCGCATGTCCATGAATGTCTCAATCGTCCAAATCGCTAAAGAATTTCATCTAAGTCCAACAGGCCTTGGGGTTGTCCTTAGCAGTTTTTTTGCCGGGTACGCGCTCATGCAGATCCCGGGAGGCTGGCTGGCCGATAAATACGGTTCTAGAAAAGTTGTAGCCGTTTGTATCATCTTTTGGTCCATCTTTACGGTTGCAACAGGGGTTGCCGGTTCCCTTATGTCGATGATTTTCATCCGCTTTTTATTCGGTTTAGGGGAAGGCGGCTATCCAGCAGCAAGCTCCAAAGCGATTGCTGATAGCTTCTCAAAAGTGGAGCGTTCCAGTGCACAAACCATTATGATGTCCTCGAATTCACTTGGTGGGGTCATTGCTCCTTTAATCGCCACCCCTTTACTCGTTTGGGTAGGCTGGAGAAATGTATTTTTCGCCATCGGAATCTTTGGTGCTATCGTAGCATGGTTGCTCTGGCACAACTTAAAGCCGGAGAACATGCAGGCAGAAAAAGAAGAAAAAGAAACTTTAGTGAAGGTTCCTTTTAAAAAATTGATTAAAGACACCACTTTATGGAAGCTCGCGGTTATGTGGTTTGGGATGAGTACCTTGATTTGGGGATTAATTTCATGGATGCCTCTTTATCTGACACAGGTAAGGGGTCTTAATCTAATGACGATGGGGATGCTGACATCTGTGCCGGCACTTACAGGAGCGATTGGTACAATCGTAGGCGGACGGCTTTTTCAAAAGTATTTCAGCGGCAGGGAGAAGTATTATGCAATCGTGTTTTCACTTCTTGCACTTTTATTCTTATATTTATTATTCAACGCACCATCCGTATCGCTAGTGATTACGTATCAAGCATTATGTACAACCTTTCATGGGCTTGTATTCGCCATCATTATGGCTATGCCGCATCAGGTATTTTCAAAAAACGTCATTGGTTCTTCAATTGGGTTTATTAATTTTGGCGGTCAAATAGGCGCGCTGCTTGCACCGACAGTTATGGGATTTTTGCTTGAAAAATCTCATGGTTCTTATCAAACAGCATTCATGTATGTAATCATTTGTGGTGTTCTGACCATCTTGGCGGCAGCTACGCTATCCCGTTCATCTAAAGAAGGTTTAGAAGTGCCGATTGAAAAAAGTATTTGATGGATAAGTGAAAAAGACCAAAGCATTTGATACAATCCCTTTTGTGTAGACAGTTAGAAAAAATCCTAAACTAAAAGAACAAGCCGGCTCTTTCTTCCAAAAATCTAGAATAAGAGCCGGCTTATTAATTGCCATAAATTATTTTTCTTTGAAAACAGGGACATGGAACCACCAAAGTAAAAATACTGTAATAGGTACTGACAAAATATAAGCCCATAATGGTCGTTTG
>PSRI01000143.1 GCA_003175935.1 Bacteroidota bacterium | reverse complement strand
GCACACGTGACGAAGGTGCGATGAAGTAATCAAAAAACGCTTGCGATTTTAGTGAGTAGAGAAAAAATCGCGGAAGGTCAGGTAGAGGAATCTCAAAGTCATTTCATGCTTAACTTGACACTAGGTACCCAGATGCAAAAACATTATTTATTCAAAAATTTCTTCAATAGAAATTTCTGAAGTAGTGGTGCGTGACTCAATGGCAATTCTTTAGCAGCATAAATTAGCGTGATGACTTGTATTTTTTTGTGATTTTTAACAAACTCCTCAACAGCTTCATTTCCCTTTAATTCTTCAAGGTATTTTTTTTGAAAGGCTTCGAACCTTTCTGGCTTGTGTGCAAACCAAAGGCGGAGGTCCTGAGATGGTGCCAAATCCTTCGCCCACTCATCAACATGAAGTTTTACTTTTGACAGTCCGCGTGGCCAAAGTCGATCTATTAATACCCTGTAACCATCTTTGTCGGATGCTTCAATGTAGGCGCGTTTTAAATTTATTTTCAAGATCCTGTTTTTGAAATTCGCTCTTCGTAAATTAACAATTTAGATCCAAACAAGGTTTTATGGCTGAAAATCATTTTCAATTTGTGCTCATTGAAGAATGAATTAATGCTATTTTCCATTCTCCATTTTCTTTTCGAAAAACGCCACTTTCATTCCATTTTAATTCTTTTATTTTTTCTCCTTCCTTAAAAGTGGAACGCAAATGCCAAAGGCCGTAAGCCATATTGCCATCTGATTTTATTGTTCGGATCTCAAAAAAATCTGTTCTTTCTTCTTTTCTATTCGCAAACTTTCGATAAATAGAATCTAATTCGGTTTCAATAGGCCAAACCTGTCCCTTTTCAATTAGCAAATAATCATTGGACACATTTTTAACATGGGCAGGAATATCCATGTTTCCCATGGTTGCATAATCCGTAATCAGGAGTTTGGCTATTGCCGCTGAATCATTTTGTTGGGAGAATATAGGTGACCGTACTGCCAAAATAAAAATTGCCAGAAAGAAACAAAAGGCTTTCGGTTGCATGGTTCAAATTTTGAAGAAGATACTGCAACTAATAATTATAACTGCATATGATTTCTCGCAAGGGCGCAAAGCCCCGATTTCATCGGGGTCGCAAAGTCCGCAAAAAAGTACCAGGCCTTTCGCCTGTAAGAAAATCGATTGTTATGATTGGCAGGTTTCGACTTTTTAGTCGCGATTGACATGTGTTGCAGCTTTCCCGTTCTGATAGCAATCATGACTCGTGCTGACAACTTAGAATATTGTGCTTTGAAAGGGATTCTCTGTCTAGAAACTGTATGTAAAACCTACGGAGAAATAAAAGACATTACTCAGGTTTTCAGGAACCGTTTTTTTACTATTTCCATTTGCTTCGACTGTAATGTCGGAAGGATTTACCGGTATGGCATAGGTAGGAGTAAAATTCAATTTTAATTTTTTCTGCAACGTATATTCAAATGGTGCAGTTAATTCATAATCCATAACCTGGAACCTGGAAGCATCATTGAGAGTAACTGAAATAATATTTGGGTTTTTGTTGTTTCGATTCGGCCCGAATTTTCTCTTGTTATAATAATTCGCATAAAAATTCTGTGTGCCTGAATTCATGAGCAGGGCCGGACTTATTACAAAATGATCTTCCAAAAACGAAATCGAGTGTTGCAAACCTAATCCGATACCAATATCGTTGCTCGAGCCAATATTTGCACCAAGATCAACATAAGGTTCAATGAAATTAAAGTCATAAGAAAAGTAAGCAGATAATCTTCCGCTAATTTCAGAGCTTACTGAAAAACTTTCGTCACTGTAAAAATCTTTTGCCGCACTTAGTTCCATATTGAAATGTTCTGTATAATGACTATAGCCGGCTTCAATTGTAACTAAATCAATTCTACTCTCGCCTGAAACTGGCAGGTAAGACAATGAACCATTCACAAAAAATCCTGATTTGTGATAATAGCCAATGCTGGGAGTAATATAAGGAACAGCTGCAGAATCTTTTCTACCCTGGTAAACATTGTCGCTCATATACGACAATCCTGTCATCCAATGGGAGCCATTATTATTGTCAGCTTTCCTGACGGTTTTTTGGCCGCTGACGTTAATTGAAAGAAATATGAAAATAATGGCAGGAAAAACCTTCAATAAGCAGTTAGTCTTCAAGGGAATTTCAAATAGAATAAATTTTCTCATGCGTTATCCTTATTAATAAGTTCAAACGCATAGAGTTAATTAATAGTATTGCGGATTTACAAATGAGATGTTATTTCCTGTTAGCTGACCACTACACCTCATGACTGTCCGCCCGACTTTCCGAACCTTTATCACTTCACGCCAGCAAGGCTAATCTGCCATAAGTAACTAATTCAACAGATGGTTAAGCGAATTCCAAAACCAAAATCATAATGGTTACTGACTTAGATCAGCAAATACTTCTGTGGCAGGAAATACTTTTAAGCAGCGTTAACCAGTAACCTTTTAAAAATTTTAGATTATGAAAATCTTATTAAGAAGGATTACTGCTAGTGTAATTGTTGTGTTGCTTTTAAATCAGGGTACCAAATTATCTGCGCAATCAAAGCCCTGGGCTGTGCCCAAAGAATATACTTCTCTCTCTAATCCAACTGGAAATAATCCCCAGGCAGTTAAAGATGGCAAAACTTTATATACAACATACTGCACTCCCTGCCATGGCGATAAAGGAAAAGGTGACGGAGCTGCAGCGGCTTCATTAACTCCAAAGCCTGCTGACCACAGTTCCCCTGCTATGTTAAATGAAACCGATGGAAATCTTTATTATAAAATTTCGGAAGGAAGAATGCCAATGCCAACCTATAAGAATGTACTTACCGATGCACAACGTTGGGAACTTGTAGTATACATCAGGACTCTTTGTAAAGCATCGAAAAAATAAAAGGTAAATATGATTTTATCATAAGCGAAACCGACCGTTAAAATTTTTGCTTATGAAACCTGGTAAATCATTTTCAAGAAAATTTGTATGTGCGATTGTCTTTCTAACTCATACAAGTTTTGCCCTGGCGCAGCAGACATCAGTAGATTCCTCCATTCTGGAAAGGTTAAATGAATTAGAAAAAAAAGCCTCAAATTCAAAACAAGGCGAAGATCAGGTACTAATTGCCGGACTGGCAACTATTGGATTTGCATCTTTCAAATCTACCAACACATTTAACGGTACCACATCAGTATCAAAGGAAAATAGTTTCCCTGACGCTGACAATTTTGAACTTAGTCCAATGTTTTTGTGGCGGCATGGTAAAAAATTCCTGGTAGAATTTGAACCATCATTTAATAATAATGGACTTAGTGTAAACTGGGCTGATGTATCATGGTTCGCTGCTCCCGGATTAATTGTGAGGGCAGGATACCTTGTATTACCCTTTGGGACTTATGCAAAAAGAGAAGCTTCGGGTTGGATCAACAAACTTGCAACTGATCCGATGGGCGTTGCAGACATGACTCCAACGGACTATGGAGTTGAAGTTGAGGGAGGATTACCATTAGGAAGTATGAAAATCAATTATGACCTGGCGCTTTCTAATGGCAATCAATTATTGCAGGATGGTACACTTACGAATGGAAATATTTCAGACAATAATCACAACAAGACTATTACTGGAAGATTTGGTATTCTACCATTTTCAAACTCTTCTTTAGAACTCGGCGTTTCGGGCATGTTTGGAAAAGTAGGTGACCAGGGATCCGATATACAAAATACCATGTCCAAATCGTATGCGTTTGATTTTAATTATGTCAAATTGTTTAATCCACTTCTCATTAACATAAAAGCGCAGTACAATATTCAAAACATAGATAAAGTTGATTACGTCAATTCACCAGACTCCTCAATATATACTTTCGAAAATCACACGAAAGCATATTTCGTTCAAGGTTCATTAAGACCTACGGGAGCTAGTGGATTCATTAAAAATGTGGAATTGGCAGGTCGCTATACCTTATTTAATACCCCGGCTAATTCAAGTTTTGGGAGTGACCAGCATACTGTGACTATTGGACTTAATTACTGGCTAAGTTGGAGAGCGGTATTTAAAATAACCTACGAAACCTACAAAGCAAATAGTACAGCAAGCAAGGATTTGGGTTACTACAATGGAATAACAAATACCAATACATTATTCATTCATTTCGCGATACAACTCTAAAAAGAAATTTATGAAAAAGATATTTGTAGTTGGCATACTTTTCTTCGCGGTCCTTTTAATTTCAATGATCGATAGTTGCAAAGTGAGTCAGAAAGTAAGTATGAAGAGTGGAGCACAACTATGGGCAGAAAATTGTCAACGTTGTCATAACACACCATCACCATCGTCGTTTTCACCTGAACAATGGGAAACTATTGGAATGCATATGCAAACCCGCGCTTTATTAACCGAAGATGAAAAAAAGAAAATTGTTGAGTTTTTGAAGCAGTAAGTACTCCTAAGAATGACTCACAATTTTCCTGCCGTTCACAGACTGTACATGTCTCGCATTATTGCCCTCAAGTTTTTCGATCGCAATAATTTGATCTGGTGAAGCTTCTACAATTTGTTTTATCACAACCCATTTAACGCTTTCCGAAAATGGTGGAGTTGTGAGGGAACCATCGTAGGAGAAATAGGAAATTTTCCCTGATTTAACTACTTCATTTGCCAAATCGTTCAGATTCACTGATCCTGATGGAATGGAATCTTTGTGGCCTTCTTCTGAAGGTAGGTCCTTGAGAAACTCTTTAATGAATTTGTTTTCCTTACCCATTTTGAAAAGGATTCCTATGACGAGATATGAAGGTTTGGCATTGGGTGTTGAATCTTTTAGGGTATTCACGATATGCATTTCCATAGGGAATGTCATTCCATCAATCAAGTGTTCAGACGGAGTATGAAAATGAAATTGTTTGGAATTGTATGTTTTCCCATCAGCCATACAAATACTTCCTTCTTTGAAATCTAACTGTACTGTATGACCGAGATTCTCTGCTCCAACAATATCCGTTTGAAATTTCACGATCATTCCTTTTTGATCGTCTTTGCCAGCTTCACTTGTTAGGATATTTATGGGAGATTGCATTTTTCCGTTACCACCACGGGGAAGACAATACCCCTGTTCCATTTCGGAGCCTGCATCCGGGGCTTCAGCTTTTACCAGGTTATCACCATGAAGGGTTGCAGTAGTATCTGTATGTTTTTTAGCCAAAGTATCTGCGGCCGGTACTTTGGTTTCTGGTGAATTGCAGGCTAAATAAGAAGCAATAGCCAGCATTGTAGCCATTTTTTTCATATGGATTGTTTTGGTGGAAAAGAAGAATGGTTTTATAATTCTCAATTTGGAATCCTAATTAATTCGACGCTAAATTAGATTTTAGATTTTGCCCGACCGAACGCCCGCCTGAATGAGTCATTCGGGCAGCTACCATTCGGTACGGGCGGGGATTTTGGATTTTGGTTTCTAGATTTTACATATTGGATATGTGATAAATTGTTGCCACAAATTACTTCAGATTATATAAATCCGATCCTATATCTTATATCCTATATCAAATATCCTACATCCTGCCACCTGGTCAAAATAAAAAGCGCTCCTGCAATGCAGAAGCGCTCACCTAAGAGAAATCTATGCGCCCATAGGATTTAGAATTTAGAATGTTCTCTAACCTTTCCCTGTTCCTTAACGTAAAGCGGATACTCTTTTTTAGCCAGACGGCTTTTATTAATGTCAATCTCCAGCGTAAGAAATTTTTGCGTGGCGTCGGTTACTCCCAATAGATTACCTGTTATGGGTTCTGCAATCCACCCTTTTCCTCCCCATTGAAATCCATGTTCGCCAATACCAGATTTATTCGAACTCAAACAAAAAGCTCCTGAAACAATGGATAAAATTTGTCCGCACTTAATCCATCGTTCAACGGATCCAATTCCTGTTGCCCTGGGGCATACCAAAATATCAATGCCCATTTTACCATACTGGCGTGCATATTGTGTAAACCACATTTCAGTACATAATAATGCACCTATTTTAATTTCACCTAAATCAAGAAGTTCAAATTTGGGTTCATCTTCGCGATGGTAGATCGTTTCTTCCCAGAAGAACTCTTCCTCGGGAAAAAATGACTTAGCATGAATTTTTGAATGGCCTTTGCCTTTTTCAAATACAAATGCCGTATTGAATAATTTGTTATGTGCCACTACCGGCTTTGAATACACGATCCTTGTTGCATTAAGCTCATCTAATCTTTTCAACCAGTTTTCGTGTTCCTGAACAGATCTCATTTTCAAATCATCACTCACCATTTTCTCAGTAGCCAGCCATTTACAAAATGGCAGTTCAGGCATTAATAACAAATCGGTTCCTGATTCACGTAAGTGAGATTTCAGATTCCGCCAGTCTTTGAGGAAATCATTTTCATCATCGCTCAGTTCACATACTGTAACTCTCATAAAAATCAAAATATGAATTTCGGAGACTTGGAAGCGGGAGGCGCCCTCAAAATTTCTAATGAAAAATTAATTATTCATATCTCTTCCATTCTGAAGATCCCGTATGTTTCTCTCAATTTCTATTTTATTCCCACCCCTGGCCTGAGGCCGGGCTTTCAATGCCCATTCAAGGGCTTTTTTATAATCGCCAAGTGCAGAATAGCCTGTTGCCATTCCAATATTAGTAAAAAGTGTGTTAGGAAATTTATCGTAAATCATCTTGAAAACTTCAAAAGCTTCCTGTGGCCTCTTTGCATTCACAAGATTACATCCATAAAGATAGCCCTGAAGATCGTCGATATACAGGAACGCTGTTTTCAATGCTTCCTTTGCTTCGGATTTT
Source organism: Bacteroidota bacterium (assembly GCA_003175935.1). GTDB lineage: Bacteria > Bacteroidota > Bacteroidia > Chitinophagales > Chitinophagaceae > PSRI01. The sequence continues at coordinate 5,607 of PSRI01000143.1, read as the reverse complement.
CTTCCCATGGTGTCGAGAATAGCGGCCCTGGTTTGCCAGGATTCGAAATTCCTTGTACCACCAAAAATGGAACTTGTTGCGCTGTCAGCCCATGACAAAGCCTCCTCAAGGTTTGTATGATTGGCTAAACAATATGCAGCGGCCTGGTTCCAGGGCTGCCAATACCCAGGCAAAGCTTTATCGCCGCGCAGTTCTTTTCTGAAAGATGCAATTTGTGTTTTTACTACATCCACACTAATCGTAAACGGAATCATCAATTGTTCCCATTGCAATTGTACAGTAGCGGTTGAAGAAGTTTGATCTGCAAATTCATATTTCAGCCATTCCACACTTTTATCCATTTTTACTGGTTTTACTTTTACCCTCAAAGCATCTTCTGTTGAATCATAAAAAAAGTTTCCCCATGAAGTTGAATTCTTTGAAAAGATGAGCATACACTCATCAGGATTGTAAGCAACAAAAAATCCATATCTGCCCGCCGGCAATTCCTTTCCCTCCACTTTTACGTCTGTAGAAAATTCAATTATTGTATTCTCATTTGCTCCCGCACGCCAGGGCGCAGGATTTTTTGCACCATATCCGAGTTGACTAAATCCTGTCGGAATTAATTCCCCCCAAATATGGCCCTCACGATGTTTTACACCGGGCCGACTATAATTTATACTCACGTTTGTGATTCCAATTTCTTCACTCACCATGGCTCTCTTATTTCCACCCCGTGGTAAAGACTTAAGCTGCGCTATTCCTGAAATGCCAAGAAGGAATTGCAGAAAAAAAATAAATACTGCTGGCTTTAGAAATGATTTCATAACTGATTTTTAAACATTACAGCAGGCCGTCGCAGCAAAGTGAACACATTTGATTAATACAGAAAAATACTTAATTTGTATTGACTTATAACAAATTTTGCATAAGATGGATAACGCAGACTTTGAAGAATTTTATTAAGTTGGCAGAAACTCTTCATTTTACAAAAGCGTCGGAACAGGTATTTATGGCACAGCCCGCATTGAGCCGACAAATCAAACAGCTGGAACAATCCATTGGCGTAAGTCTGTTTGAAAGAGATAAACGGAATGTTTCTCTAACAAAGGCCGGTGCATATTTTAAAATTGCAGCCCAACAAACAATCGACCAGCTGGAATTTGCAATTTCGCGTACCAAACAAATTCATGAAGGTGAAGTTGGGGAAATAAAAATTGGATATACTCACTCCATTGTACAAACGATATTGCCAGGAATCGTTAAAGAAATCCGGGGCAGGTTTCCGGGATTAAAAACTGTGTTGAGGGAAATGAATAATACCGATCAATACAGAGATCTTGCAGAAAGAAAACTGGATATTGGTTTTGCAACAAATATCATTGCACCCGAAAACATCAAAAGCAAAGTTTTTTATAAAGATGTTTTTGTAGTAGTATTTCCCCGGAATCATCCATTACTCAAAAAAAAATCATTAAATATTTCGGCATTATCAAATGAGCCATTCATTTTACCTCATCATATCGACGGTAGCGATTATGTACACACGATAGAATCTATTTGTCTGGATGCAGGATTTTTTCCCAATGTGATCCACAATACCGCATCTGTAAGTTCGGCTTTGCGACTTGTTGAGGCGGGACTGGGAATTACGATAGAACCAAAACGGTCTTTATCCGGACAAAACCTCGCCATCAAATTCATCGAACTCAATAAGATCCCTCAAAAAGCCGAATCGGCAATGATGTGGAGTGAATATACAGAGCAGGAGCATATGCCGATATTGGAATTAGTGAAAAAGGTGATCGTTTCGAAAGAGTAGAGTACCTAGTACTTAGTACCTAGTACTTAGTACCTAGTACCCAGACAATACAAAAATCCAGCAATATCCAAAATCCTACATCTTTGAACTTTGAACCCTGAACTTTGAACGTTTCTTTTGTTTGCAAATAATTCTGTTTACATTTAACTGTCCTTTACCCCATCCTAACTCATCTCCTGCCCTGCCACCATTTAAAAAATTCTTAAAACCCCCAAAACTATGACCCAGTCCAGATTTAAAGGCCTGCTATTTTGCTCGGCTCTTGCATTTATTTTCGCCTCCTGTGGTAGCGGCAGCGAAAAATCAGGCACAGCAGATACTACTGCTACTGATACAACTGCTAAAACGCCACCACCTCCTCCTCCAAGCACCATTGTTACGACACCAACGAATATGGCGACTGTAGTGCACAAGGTTGCCAATTATGCTAAATGGTTCGCTTCTTATGAAGCTGGTGATTCTTCGCGATTAGCACATGGGGTACATAATTACGTTATAGGTCGTGGATTTTTGGATTCAAACATGGTATTGGTTGCCGTAAAAATCGATGATACTGCAAAAGCCATGGCATTTTGGAAAAGCCCGGACTTACAAAAATCCATTAAAAAGAGCGGTATCATAGGACAGCCAATGATGACAACTGTTACCGCTACATGGCAGGATACAGCAACGATCAGTACCAAACTTCGTTCAAGAACCACATTTATGGTGAAAGACTGGGACGCCTGGGTGAAAGCTTTTGAAGAAGGTAAGCAGGAAAGACTTGACAACGGTATTACGGATCGCGTAATCGGACACGATTGGGCTGACACAAAGAAAGTTTCACTCGTAACTGCGATAACTGATACGGCAAAAGCATTTGCTTATTATAAGTCTGATGCACTAAAGAAAAGAAGAGCAGCCAGTGGAGTAGTTGGTGAACCACAAAGGTTCCTGTTTAACATTGTAAAACGTTATTAGGAGATTAAATTTGTATATCGAAAAAGAGATGAAGTGAAAGCTTCATCTTTTTTTATGCGTATAAAGACTGGAGTACCTGGTACCCAGTACCTAGACAAAAGACTCAGTGATTCTGCGTGTCATTTGTGTATTCGTGGTTTAAGAGAAATCACTATTCTGTTCGCAAGCTCTTTACAGGATTCGCCAACGCTGCTTTTATTGATTGAAAACTTACCGTGATCCAGGCGATCAGTATGATGATGACCAGTGGCATAAAGAAATACAACCAGTGAATATTCATTCTGAAAGTATAATTCTGCAACCATTTTGCGGATCCGATCCATGCCAGTGGAACTGTTATCACAAATGCTATTATTACAAGCATTGCAAATTCCCGGTATAATAAATTGAGTATACTTCCTACAGAAGCTCCCAAAACTTTTCTAATGCCAATTTCTTTTGTGCGCTGCAATGTCGTAAATGATGCAAGTCCAAATAAACCAAGACAGGCGACTAAAATTGCCAGGCTTGTAAATAATCCAAAAACCTTTCCGAATCTTTGATCGGCTCTGTATTGCTCGTCAAAATGGTCATCAAGGAAAAAATATTCGAATGTATTTCCGGGAAAAAATTTATTCCATTCCGCCTTAACACTCTCGATTGTTTGTGGAGCATTGGCAGCTGTGGTTTTTAAACTGATTGATCCATTTACATCAGGAATCAAACGAAGGATGAGTGGCTCAAATGCTTCCCTTAATGATTGCTGATGAAAATTTTCTGTTACCCCTTCAATCGTATATTGATTTCCCCAAAAATCAATTCTTTTTCCGATTGCGTCTTCAGGTTTGATGAAACCTAATTGTTCAATTCCTCTTCTATTGAAAATGACAGAGTTTTTATTTGATCCAAGAGATTTGTCAAAAGAATGTCCTGCTATTACTTTCAATCCATATGTTTTCAAATAATCGTAATCGACTCCAATGACGCGATATTGTTTTGATTTCGTTTCATCTTCTCCAACCAGTTTAATGCCTCCTGCATTCCAGCCCACCGGCTCTCCGGGAATACTGGTTGAAACAGTTATATTTTGAATGGATGCTTTTTGCTGAAGCTCCTGCTTGAAAGTTGTGATCTTTTGTAAAAAAGTAGAATCAATTCCTACAATAGGTCTTGGTACAATTAAAGTCTGATCGATATTCATTCCCAATGATTGCTTACGCATGAAATTAATTTGCTGATACACGATTACCGTACCCATTAGTAAAAACAATGATGCTGCAAACTGGAACACTACAAGGGACTTCCTTAACAGGATTCCTTTGCTTGAAGTGCCAAGTTTACCTTTCAGTACATCAACAGGATTAAATCCTGATAAAACAAATGCCGGATATAATCCCGAAAAGAAAACTCCAATCAAAAACAATACACTCAATCCTATCCAAAAATTGGCCTTTGCAAATAATGAAAGCGAAAGATGTTGTCCTGATATGGAATTAAATCCCGGTATCGCCAGCATTACAATTAAGATTGCGAGGATCAATGCGAATCCGTTTAATACAGCCGATTCAGACAGGAATTGAACGATAAGTTGTCTTCGTTGTGAACCCACCGCCTTCCTGACTCCTACCTCACGGGCACGGGTGATGGCACGTGCCGTTGCAAGATTGACATAATTAATCCAGGCAATTACCACAATGAAAAGAGCAATCCCCAATAATAGATAAACAGTTTTCCCATCTCCATTCTCACCGGGTTCCATCATATAGTGTGAGTACAAATGGATATCAGTAAGCGGTTGCATGTGATAAATAACACCGGCATTATATTTCTTCATATCCTCATCAGTAAATTTTTTTACGATGGGAACGAATTTCTTTTCAACAACTTTAGGATCTGTGCCTTTGTGAATTAATAAATAGGTGAGACATCCATCCCATTGCCATGCCGTTTCAGGACCTCTCCCTGTGGAATCCGTTGTCCATTTTTGAAAGGTTGCATAAGATAACAGCATGTCTGGCCTTAGTTGCGTGTTAACCGGAGCATCTTTATAAACTGCCGTTATGGTGTAATTACTGTTGCGGTTTAATTGAAGTGGTTTCCCTACTACGTTTGTTGTTCCGAAAATTCTTTTGGCAGTTGTTTCCGACAATGCAGCCGTGAATGGTTCCTTTAGTGCATTGTTCTTATCTCCTGCAATTAATGGGAATGTGAATATTTTGAAGAAGGATGCATTTGAAAAATATACTTTTTCAATTTTTATAGGTTGATTTTTTGCCTCAGTTGTTACGTTTCCATTTTGGACAACTTTTACGTAATCTTCAATCTCAGGTATGGCATCTTTGAAAGCATTTCCTACTCCAAATGCACCAGCCGCCCACTGCGTACTTATTTTTCCATTGTCAAAGCGATCCTGCTGAACACGGTAGATCCTGTCTTTGTTAACCTGGAAATTTTCATAGCTCAGTTCAAATGAAACATACTGCAATATCAACAGACATGCTGCAATGCCGATTGACAATCCTAATATGTTTATGAATGAATATGCCTTTTGGCGTTTTATGTTTCTCCAGGCTGTTTTGAAGTAATTTCTGAACATGATAAGTTGGATTTGAGGTAATAGAATACCATAGCCAGTGAATGGCCCAATATAAAGTATACTACTGAAATAAAATGTTGCATGGATTGGGGAGAAGTACCTAGTACCAAGTACCTAGTACCTAGTACCTAGAACCTAGATAGAAGATATGAGATATTGGATTTTGCCCGCCTGCTCGCCTTCTCGAAGCTTGCGCCACCGCTATAGCTTGTACCTTCGCTATCGCTTCGGCACACAGGTTAGCGCACGCGGTTAGCGAAGCAAGGCC
>PSRI01000021.1 GCA_003175935.1 Bacteroidota bacterium | reverse complement strand
ATCGCGATTGGTTAAAATACCTACAAGTTTCTTTTTGTTGTCAACAATGGGAATACCTCCAATTTTATTCTCTCTCATCAAATTCAGAGCATCGCCAATTGTTGCGTTTTCATGAAGCGTAATGGGATCGAATATGAGTCCGCTCTCACTTCTTTTTACTTTTCTTACCTGTTCGGCCTGTTTTTCAACAGTCATGTTTTTGTGGAGAATACCAAGACCACCTTCACGGGCAAGTGCAATGGCCAGGTTGGCTTCAGTAACTGTATCCATTGCTGCTGAAAGCATTGGAATATTCAGTGTAATGCTTTTGGTAAGCTGGGTTTTGATATCAACATCACGGGGAAGCACCTGCGAATAGGCAGGAACCAATAAAACATCATCAAATGTTAAACCTTCACCAAAAAATTTACGGGGAGATTTGTCCTTAGGGGAGTTAATTATTGTTGCCATGTGCAAAGATAGGGCAACGGGTAAATTGGTTCCAAAAACTTTTTATGAAGGCTCCACGGAAAGCCGCCTGGTATCGCAAAGACGCTATAATAGCTTGTATATTTTTCCGGGGAGAACCTCGATAATATTTTGAAGCTCAAGGTCGAGGATGGCTGCAGCGACTGCGCTGCTCCGTAAGCCTGTCTTTACATAGAGTTCGTCAATGTGAACGGCTCCCAACTGTTGAAGTACCTGAACTACGGATTCTTCATCCGCTGAAAGTTCCACGAATAATTCTCTTTGGGCCCTTGGTTTTTGTACAGGATGATCCCAGTTCATAAAATCCAAAATATCTTTTCCGCAGGTTACCAGGGCTGCTTTATTTGCTTTTATCAGGTAGTTGCATCCTTCACTTTTGCTGTCACTAATTTTACCGGGCACAGCGAATACATCCTTATTGTAACTATTAGCAATTTCCGCGGTAATCATGCTTCCTCCCTTTAAACTCGTTTCTATTACAAGAGTTGCATCTGAAATGCCTGCCACGATTCTGTTTCGTTTTGGAAAATTTTGTTTATCGGGTTTTGTTCCTGTCATAAAATCCGTGAGCAATCCTCCCTGTTGAATCATTTCTTTTGACAGCGAAGTATTTTCAAGAGGATAGATTCTGTCCAAGCCGTGAGCAAGAACACCTACTGTTTGCAAATTTTCACTAAGTGCAAGTTTGTGCGCAATGGAATCAACACCATAAGCCAGTCCGCTTACAACCAAAACATTGAATGGAGCAAGTTCCTGGATTATTTTTTTTGCAACTTCCTTTCCATAATCTGTGTTGTTCCTGGTGCCAATGATGCTGATTATTTTTTCTGCGTTAAGATTTGCATTGCCTCTAAAATAAAGCAGTGAAGGGGCATCATAACAATTCAAAAGTCTTTTGGGATAATTATCATGCAGTATTGATAATGCCTGAATCTGGGTTTCTTCAATGAATTTTATTTCCTCTTCAGCTTTTGAAAAATCTTTAAAATCCTTGATGGCTCTTGCTCTTATTTCTCCTATGCCAGGGAGTTTTTCAAGGTCCGATTTACGTGCCTTAAAAATTTTTTCTGCACTTCCAAAATGCAAAATTAGCTCCCTGGCGTGTAGATCGCCAATTTGAGAGACCATTGTAAGAGCAATATGGTGGATCAACTCGTTATCCATGCAATTATGGAATGTCGTGTATGCTTCAGCGTAAGTAAGGAAGGTTTGCTAAATAGAATCTGGATGTGATCTTAAATGGAACCCATTCAACTAAAGATACAAAAGGAAATAATCGACAGATTCAGGAATTTAAATCCATGGGAAAATTTCCGCGATCCTGGCGGAAAATCCTCATTACTAAATGCGGGTAAATAATTTAGTGAATTGTTTATTTCGAAATTACAGTGAGTTCTGTCCGTCGGTTTGCAGCCTTGCCTTCCTCAGTTTTATTATCGGCAATTGGTTTTGTGGCGCCAAATCCATTGGCTTGCAAACGATCCGCTTTAATTCCTTTCGAAATCAAGTAAGCTACAACTGCGTTAGCACGATTCTTTGATAGTGTAAGATTATCTGCAGCTTTACCAACGTCATCTGTATGGCCGCTGATAGAAATCCTGACATTGGGGTTATCAGTGAGCAGCTTAAAGACTTCATCAAGCTCTGCTCTTGATTCTGGCTTGAGATCGTATTTATTAACGTCGAAGAAAATATTTTTCAAAATAATTGATGCATTCACATCAATTGGCTGCAGTGGAATGTCAATCGTGTAAGTGGAGTCAGCAATTTTCTGGCTCAAGGGAAAATTCTGCGAATAAAATAGATAACCCTTCCTGTTTACATTAAATGCATAATCTTTTCCCACCGGAAGTGTAATGAGATAATTTCCTTCTTCATCAGTCTGAACTTTTGAGAGAAGTGAATTGCTGGACAAATCAATTAACTCAACAGAAGATGGTAAACCATCCGAAGTTTTTTTGTCGAACACTTTTCCCTGTACCCAAAGTGTGCGGTTCGGACGAATATCTTCCCTGATTTCAAAACTATAAATATCCAAACCACCTCTTGTATCACTTCGATCGCTCGCATAATATGCAGTTTTGCCATCCGCGGCAATAACAAGACTACCCTCATTTTCGATAGTGTTAATAGGATAGCCCAAATTTTCAACTTTGCCCCAGGTTCCATCAGGCTGCTTTCTCATCATGAATAAATCATCACCTCCATAACCCGGATGGCCATTCGAAGTGAAATACATCGTTTGATTGTCTGCGTGAACGAATGGGCAACTTTCATCTCCTGCAGTATTTACTGTTGGCCCCAAATTTTCCGGATCACTCCAGCCACCATTAGGTAATCGTTTCGAAACATAAATATCTTTTCCGCCATAGCCACCAGGACGATTACTCGAAAAATACAATTCTCTTTTGTCGGGCGATAAACAGGGCGAAGATTCCCAGAACTCAGTATTGATAGCGGGACCTAAATTTTGTGCTTTACCCCAACCTTTTTTGGTGCGTGTAGAAAAATAAATATCACAACCTCCTGCGCCTTCAGGGAAATTACATCCTGTGAAAACCAGCCATTGTCCATCCTGGGAAATATCCTGTGCACCTTCGTTGTAATTTGTGTTGATGTCACCGTCCATTCCAACAGCTTTAGTCCATCCTGTGTCTGTACGATGACTCACAAAAAAATCTTCATTATAATTTCTTACTCTTCGTGTAAAAACAATAGTCTTTCCATCAATTGTAAGCGAAGGATAATATTCAAGATCCCTGCTGTTTACACTATCACCTAAATTATGCGGAGCGAAGACATAATTTTTTGTGGAGTGAGTTTGGTCATAGTCAACTGCAAACTGAAAACTTTTTTGACGATATTCTCCTGCTCTTTTGCTTCTGTCATTGAGATCAGGATCTGCCAGAAAACTTTTTGTGGCTTCTAATGCTTTGTCAAATTTTCCCAGTCCGGCTAAATCAATTGCATACGGAAGCTTGTAATCTTTTGTGTATTCTGTATCTAAAGCAAAAGCTTTTTCGTAAAAAATAACTGCATTGGAATAGTCTTTTAACTCGCCCGAAATGCCTGCTTTTGACAGCCATGCATCAACATATTTTGGATCTGCCTGGAGTGAATTGTCAAGTAGTTGCAGTGCCTCAGGGAAATCTCCATTCTGTGCCTTGTCCAAAGCCAGGTTATAAAAGTTGATTGCTTTTTTATTGACTTTGGATGGACTATAATTTTGGGAATATATACTGCTAAAAAACAGGGAGCAGAATATAAAAAAGAAAAGTGATTTCATCAATTTGAAATGAGGTAAAATCATTAACGAATCTATTCAAATTTTATTCCCCATACCGCAATAAAATGTTAAGGAAGTTGCGCCTTTGCGACTCTTTCTTGCTCGCCTTCGCGTAGCTTCTGCGAAGCAATCCCCGGCGCAGCGCAAACGAAGACGCGAAATCTTAGGGAACATTTATGTATTTATGAATCTGCAGGCTCAGTTCCCACTTCGGGTTTTGTTTGATATAATCAACAATTGTTGGAGTCATAAAATCTGCTTTACTCCATTCGGGTTGCAGATAAAGTTTGCATTCAGAATTTACCTGGGCAGCATATTTTTCCGCCCATTCAAAATCTGATTTGTTGTACACCACAACTTTCAGTTCATTCGCAAGGGGAAGATTTTCTGGTAATGGTGCTTTAAATTTTTTAGGTGAGATGCAAATCCAGTCCCACATTCCTGTCATTGGATATGCTCCGGAAGTTTCAATATTATTTGTGAATCCGGCCTGATGTAATCCGAATGTGAGTTCATCAAGATTATACATTAGTGGCTCGCCGCCCGTAACTACAACAATACCTACCGGAAATTTCAGTGCTCCGTCGACAATTTCTTTTACAGTTTTTTGGGGATGAAGAGATGCATCCCAACTTTCTTTCACATCACACCATACGCAGCCTACATCACATCCACCAAGCCTGATGAAATAAGCGGCTTTACCCTGGTGAAAACCTTCACCCTGAATGGTATAAAACGCTTCCATAACAGGAACTGTGGTTGTTGTATGAGGAGCAGAGATCATAGGTTGCAAAGTTAGGTTAAAGGAAATGGACGATGATGTTTTCCTAAAATCCCGGGAGAAAATCCTATTTGGAAATTTTATTCAGACAGGCCTGCAAAGTATTTTTCATTAATGCGGCAATAGTCATAGCGCCAACTCCACCAGGAACGGGTGTGATATAGGAAGATTTTGGAGCAACCTCATCAAATTTTACGTCACCTTTTATTTTAAATCCACTCTTTTTTGTTTTGTCTTCCACACGAGTAATTCCAACATCAATGACTATAGCGCCTTCTCTTACCATTTCGCCGCTTAAGAATTCCGGCCGTCCTAATGCCGCAACGATAATATCTCCCTGCAGACAAATTTCTTTTATGTTTTTTGTATGCGAATGGCAAACTGTTACGGTGCAATTTCCGGTAGGCGTATTTTGACTCAACAAAATGCTGATGGGTCTTCCCACAATATTGCTTCTGCCTATCACTACTGCATGTTTTCCCTTTGTTTCGATTTTATAATATTCGAGAAGAAGTAAAATCCCATACGGAGTTGCCGGTACAAAACTTGGCAAACCCTGAACTAATCTGCCAATACTCACAGGATGAAAACCATCCACATCTTTCTCTGCACTAATTGTATCGATTACTTTTTCTTCGGATATCTGTTTTGGTAAAGGCAGTTGCACTAAAATTCCATCCACATCGGGATCTTCATTTAATTCGCGAATCTTTTCAAGGAGGGTTTCCTCATTAATTGTTGCTTCAAAACGTATCAAAGTTGATTTATAGCCGATTTCTTCGCAGGTTTTTACTTTGGAAGCAACATAGGTTTCACTGGCTCCATTATTGCCCACCAGGATTGCAGCAAGATGGGGAAGTTTTTGTCCTTTTAATTTCAAGTCATTTACACGGTTCTTGAGATCGTCTTTTACCGACTGGGCTACGAGTTTTCCATCTAATAAAATCATGCGCAAATTTATAGTTGCGAAATGAACTTGCCGAAAACTTTCATGGATTAGCCGTTTTTTTCCATTGTACGCGCAAAACCAGGTTCATAATTTAGAATCGTCCCAAAACCTGTAGTGTGTGAAAACGAAGTTGAACCTGTTGATTCTTTTTCTGCTGGCCATGAAAGGATACTCCCAGGCATTTTTTGTTCCTGGAAATCGAGGGTATTTGAATCTTGGAATTTATTCAAAAAAAATATTTAGTCCTTTTTCCTGCAATTCCAATCCTGCTGCATGGTCCCAAATTGAAAATTTTTCGATTGGCTTTGCTGGCGAAAAGAATTATCTCCTCGATCAATTGGGAACCTACAATGTGTATGGATCCTTACACACCAACCAGCTTTCTATCGCTATTTCAGGAAATTATTTAGGGTTCCATAATTACAATCAAACGGCATTCGGGCTGGCATTCGCCAAAATGCTATTCAGGAAATTGAGAATTGGGTTAAAAGTTAATCAAAACGGAATTCATGTTCCCGCGTACGGCAATGCAAGCGCGGTCAATTTCGAGTTGGGGTTCCTGGCAGATCTGAATCAAACCCTTCGAATTTCCTGGTACGCATATAATCCGCTCGAAACTCATTGGCAGGGTGGCAGTGGCGAATTGATTCACGCGGTTTACAGGATGGGCCTGGGTTACAGCGTATCGAATAACCTGGTTGCGGCATTTGAGTTCCAAAAGGAATCGTTCAAGGCCTTACTTGTTAGGACAGGGATAAATTTTCGGTACTCTCAAAAGCTAACCCTGGGCATAGCAGCTGAATTGGAGCCGGTTTCGCTATCCTTTGGAATTGGATTTCAGCTCGGTAACCTGATGTTGGAGGTTGCCGTCATTTACAACCAGCCCCTTGGATATTCTCCGGAAATATTGCTCTCCTATCTGCACCCTAAAAACCAAAATCCATGATTCGCCTGGTCATGTTCGTAGTGTTGCTTACACCTATAATTATATATGCGCAGGAAAATGTGCCGCCTGCAGTCCAGGAAAACATGGAAGAAAAGGCGGAAGCGGCAGGGGAGAGTAGCCGCGATGATTCCTGGAATCAGCAATTTGATCAACTATCCAGACATCGTGTCAACTTGAATCATTGCGGAGAAACTGAACTTACGGAAATCAGTTTCCTGGATCCCCTTCAGATTCAGGTCTTCCTAAAATATAGAGAGCTCCTGGGTCCTTTAATCGATATACATGAGTTGCAAGCCATTCCCGGATGGGATTTGGAAACGATCCAAAAGGTCATTCCTTTCGTGAGTTTGGACAACAGCCCGCCCAATATTCCATTTTTTCAAAGGTTCAGGCATGGAGAAAGCAAACTCATTTTCCGGGTTACATCTGCCGTGGAAAAATGGTCTGGGAATTCGAATACCGGGTATTATTATCTGGGGGATCCAATTGCCTCTAACCTTCGATATAAATATCAATTCAAAAACCTTCTTCAATTTGGAATTACCGGAGACAAAGATGCTGGCGAAAAATTTGGATTTGGACCGGGAAGTTTTGGATTTGATTTTTACTCCCTGCACCTGTACGCAAGGTTTCCGGGATTCTTAAAATCATTTGCTCTTGGCGATTATACGATAAACATGGGTCAGGGTCTGGTGATGTGGCAGGGGCTTGCTATGGGATTTGGTTCCGATATAACACAAATAAAAAGACAATCTGAAACGCTCAGGCCTTATACTTCTTCAGGGGAATTCAATTTTCAAAGAGGTGCCGCAGCATCATTTGCATTCAAAAGTTGGGAATCAACTGCATTTCTGTCTTTCAGAAAAGTTGATGGAAACCAGGTTGAGGATAGTATTAGCGGCACCATTACAATTTCTTCAATTTTAGAAGGAGGGTATCACAGAACTTTTGGTGAATTGCACGATAAGGGAACGCTTGGATTATTTTCTGCAGGAGGGAATCTCAAATACAGGCGAAGATTGTTTTCGATCGGATTAAATGGCCTGGTATATTCATTTGACAAACCAATTCATAAGACGGGGCAGCCATACAACCTGTTTGCATTTAGAGGAAAAGAGGGAGCAGGTTTTAGTTTGAATTACGATTTCACAATAGGCAATACGCATGTGTTCGGTGAGTGGGCGATGGACCAATATCTTCATAAAGCATTTGTCAGCGGATTATTGATGGGATTGGGGCAACCTATGGATTTAAGTTTACTCATTAGAAGTTTATCACCCGAATATCAAAGCCTTTATAGCTATCCTCTTGCAGAATCTTCATCTGGAAATAATGAAAATGGGGTATTTGTGGGACTTGCATTAAGGCTGGGATCCAAATGGAAATTGAATATATCCCAGGATTTTTACCGATACCCCTGGTTACGGTACGGAATAAGCGCACCTGTATATGGAAATTCGTCCATGTTCACACTGGATTGGCATCTGGATAAAACCACTCAGGTCACATTTAATACAAGATATTCGGGGACAGGAAAAAATTCGGTTTCATTTCAGGGAATACCAATTATTGCTAATCAGGGTAAATTCGATCTTAGATTTCAGACAAGTTTTCAACTTACAAGAGAACTTTCTATGAGGTTCAGGTTGGAATATCTGACTTTTTCGGGGTCGGATTTTGGAAGTCAAAAGGCTTATCTGGTGTACTCAGATTTTTTCTTTAAACCACTCATCAGGAATTATACGTTAAATCTGCGTCTGCAAAGTTTTGATGCCGATAGCTACAATTCCAGGCTTTATTCTTACGAGAACGATGTCTTATATTATAATTATATACCATTTTTTTATGGCAGGGGGCTACATTACTATATCAATCTAAAGCTTAAACCGGCCAAAAGCATTGGAATTTGGCTGAAGTGGTCCCAAACCTTTATTTTGGAAGCGGGGGAGTCTCAAAACACACTAGCCGGAGCTGCTAAACGCAAATCAGAAATCAGGATCTTGTCTACGTTTAATTTTTAAATTTTTTTAAAAACAAGCAGCGCAAGCCTATCTATTCTTGTCCAAAATATGATTTAAGTGTTAAAAGATGAGATTTTAACAAAAATTTCATGTTTTAGAATTATCTGTATATTTACGCCTTCAAAATTCAAAAATTACCGAAACATGAGAAAAACTCTATCGTTGTTCACCGCATTTCTATTATGTGGAATGCTGGTGTTTGCGCAGCAAAAGACTGTTACGGGGACGGTAACAGACGAAAACGGAAACGCAGTTCCGTTCGCTACTGTTGTAGTGAAAGGACAGAAGACTGGCGTTTCGGCTGATGCAGAGGGGAAGTATTCCATCAAAGTGAAAGAAGGAGATGTTCTGGTATTCAGCGCATCCGGCCTCGCTCCTAAAGAGGTTTCTGTTGGGAGTGGATCTATTGTAAACGTTCCGCTAGTTAAAAGTTCCTCTTCTACATTAGAAGAAGTTGTTGTAACCAGTGCCTTTGGTATTAAGAAAGCACAGAGAGTAACTCCATTCAGCTCTCAGGTTATCAATTCGGAAGCACTTAATATTACCCGCCAAACCAATGTAAACAATGCATTGGCTGGTAAAGTGGCAGGCGTTCAAACAAGAAGCCAGTCATCTGCAAAATTGGGTTCTGAAGCTTATCTCCGTATTCGTGGTGGCTTGGGAATGGGTGATATCCCTCCGATCTATGTTGTTGACGGAACCATCACAAGTTCATTCGACATCAACCCTGATGACGTTGAAGACATTTCCGTTCTTAAAGGTGCTAACGCAACTGCACTGTTTGGCGGCCAGGCTGTCGGCGGTGCTATCGTAGTTAGTACAAGAAAGAAAATGGGACGTCAGGGTGTAGGAATCGAAGTTAACTCTGGAGTTACAGCTGATAAGGTTTATATTCTTCCGCATTACCAAAATCTTTATGGTGGTGGTTCTGTTGGAGATTTCATGCAATTCAACTGGGTTCCCGGCGATCCCGAAGAATGGAAAGCACTTGATGGCAAATTTTTCCCGGATTATACTGATGACGCCAGCTGGGGACCACGTATGGCAGGTCAGGAATATATTCCCTGGTATGCTTATTATCCAGGAAGCCAGTACTCTTATAAAACTGCTAAATGGGTTCCACAACCAGATAACGCAAGAGATTTCTGGAACACTGGTATTACATCTAATAACAATGTAAGTTTCGGTAAGAGTGGTCAGGGATATAATTTCCGCGCTTCTTATACCAATCAGTACATTAAAGGTATTATTCCAAATTCCAGTTCAATGAGGAATACTTTCTTCATCACTGGAACTATGGATCTTAATAGCCATTTCACCATTGGTGCTAACGTGAACTTCAGTAGCAATATCATAAAAGGTGAATTTGATGACCAGTATGCGAACCAGTCTTCAGGATCATTCAGCTCATGGTTCCACCGTGATTTGGATATGAAACTTGAAAAATCACTTCGCAATTTGAAATCCCCATTCGGAACCCTGGCTACATGGAACCTCCGTTACAACCCGGATGGTTACGATCCTAACAATCCTGAGGATTTCTACAAAGCAAACTACTGGTACAACCACTACGCTTACTTTGATAACATTGACAATACTTACACAAGAAATAAATTCTTCGGAGACGCTTCGTTGACTTATAAAATCAACAATCAGTTCCGTTTGAAAGGAACAGTTCGTAAGAATCAGTTCAACGGATATTACGAGAATATCACAAAATCAATCCTCGAACAAAGTGGGTTGCAAACTGGTGCACTCGGATCTTATTCAACAGGCAACCAAACATTATCTGAATACAACTACGAGTTGATTGGTACTTACAACCAGAAATTCGGAGACTTTAACGTATCAGCTCTTGCGGGTGGTAACATCTACACTTATAAATACAATGATGTTACAGCTAACACCAACAATGGTTTGAACGTTCCAGGCTTATATGCTATCGCTAACTCTAAATCAAACCCTTCAATTGGTAACACAAGAAATTACATGCAGACCAATTCTGTGTTCGGACAGGGTGATTTGGAATATAAAAAACTGGCTAGTGTGACCTTCGCACTTCGTGAAGACTGGAGTTCTACTTTAACTTCAATTAAGCCACACCTGTTCTATCCTTCAGCAGGTGCGAGTCTGGTGTTCACTGAATTGATGGGCGGTTCTCCAAGCTGGTTGAGCTTCGGTAAAGTATTCGGTAGCTGGGGTAAAAAACCTTCAGCACTTGGAATTTATCAGAGCAACTTTGCATATGGTGTAAACCAGTTCCTGTGGGGAAGCAACTTCCTGATGTCAACTCCTGATGCTTATCCAAACCCAAATCTGGTGGGCGCCCTGAGTACTACAATTGAAGCTGGTATCGATTTGAAATTCATCAAAAATCGCTTAGGCTTGAACGTTGTATACTTCGATGAGACTGCAGACAAACTGCCAGTTAACGTGAAGATTAGCGGTGTATCCGGATTTACTTCTACCATTGTTAACGCTGCTAAAGTTCAGCGTACAGGTATTGAAACAATCCTGATGGGTAAAGCAATTGCAAACAAAAACTTCAGCTGGGATATCAGCATGACTTTCGCTTACCTGATCAGCAACCCTGTTAAGGAAATTGTAGAAGGTCAAAACCAAATTCCAATTGCTAATAACCTTGGTACAGCAGCTGGTAATTCCAGTGGTGCCTTCACTTCTCGTTTTGCTAATGCTTACCTCGTAAAAGGTGAAGACTGGGGTCAGTTGATTGGTGGTGGTATTGCCAGAAATTCTGAAGGCAAACCAATCGTTGATCCATCAACAGGTTTGTACTTAAATGATGTTAATAAGAAATGGGGTTCAATCGTACCAAAAACAACTGGTGGCGTTGTGAATACATTTACTTATAAAGATTTTGATCTGAGTTTTGCTTTAGACTACCAAATCGGTGGTAAATTCTTCTCTCTTACAGAAATGTGGGGTTCTTATTCTGGTTTGTTAGACTGGACCGCTGCACGTAACGACAAAGGATTGAACGTTCGTGATGAAGTTGCTGATGGTGGTGGTGTTCACGTGATTGGTGTTAGCTCAGCAGATCAAAAAACTCCTGTTGATATGTATGTTGATGCACAGACTTATTACCACTCATTCTACAATCAGCAGGTTGCTGAACCATTCGTTCACAGCCTCACTTTTGTAAAGATTCGCGAATTAGCTGTAGGTTATCGCATCCCTGTTAAGAAAATAGGTAATATGGGTAAATACTTCCAGGGCGCAGTGTTCTCAGTTTTGGCACGTAACCCATGGATGATCTACTCTGAATCCAGGAACATTGATCCTTCTGAAATCGTGAGCAACTTCGGTGAAGAATCACAGCTTCCCGGTACGCGTTCATTGGGTGTGAACCTTAAACTCATATTCTAATCAATAAATATTTCTATCATGAAATTGACTATAAAAAATAAATTATTCGCTTCGTTCATCACCATTTCGCTTGTGGCGGGAGCTGGTTGTGAGAAAGTGGATTTTGGTGACTTAAACACCAATCCCAACCTCACTACCTCGCCAATCACATCAGCGTTGTTGACGAATGCTCTGGCTGGTTTTGGAAACAATTCCTGGGATCAGGGCGGCGTTCGTACCGTTTCTGGTCTTTATGCCCAATACTTCACCGAAACTCAGTATACAGAAGCTTCACGTTATGCGAAGCAAACATTTAACTGGGACGGATTCTACTCCGGTGTGATGTATGACTTGCAAAATATCATTAACTACAACACTGATCCTGCAACTGCTGCAAAAGCTGCAGAAAACGGATCAAACAATAACCAGATTGCTGTTGCCAGAATTTTGAAGGCATACTACTTCTGGTGGATGACTGATACCTGGGGTGACCTTCCATACACAGGAGCTCTTCAGGGATCCGGAACAATTCCTTACGATACTCAGGACGTAATTTATGCTGGTATCCTTAAGGAACTGAAAGAAGCTGTTGCTCAATTCGACGGAGGATTACCTGCTGCCGGAGACATCCTGTACAATGGAGATATTGACAAATG
>PSRI01000037.1 GCA_003175935.1 Bacteroidota bacterium | reverse complement strand
ATTAAAGCCATCTACCACCTTAAAGGAGATAGTAAAACCGTTTCGACAAACGAACTGGCCGACGAGCTGGAGACCAGTCCGGCTTCAGTTACTGACATGCTTAAAAAGCTCAAGACAAAAAAACTTTTGCACTATGAAAAATATCAGGGTTTTAAACTGAGCCCGGAAGGAAGAAAACTGGCCATAAATGTGGTGAGGAGACATCGGCTTTGGGAGTTTTTCCTGGCTGAAAAGCTAAGGTTCGAATGGGAAGAGGTGCATGAGGTAGCGGAAGAACTGGAACATGTGAGCTGTAAAAAACTCATTGATAAACTGGATGAATACCTTGGCTTTCCCCGCTTTGATCCTCATGGTGACCCCATTCCTGATAACCAGGGAAGAATTCAGAATACGAGCCAGGTTTGTCTGAGCGAATTTCCGGTAAATACAATTGCCGAAGTGAGCAGTGTGGGCAATCAATCCACAGATATGTTGGAACTTTTAAAACACAGAAACATTTTAATCGGCACCAAACTCGAAGTGAAAAAAAAGTTTGGATTCGACAATTCCTTAGAAGTAAAAATTCGCAACCTCTCTCCTTTCACCATCAGTGAGCAGGTTGCACAAAATATATTCGTTAAGTATGATTCAAAAGCTTAAGGCTGATGCCTCACTCAGCGAGGTACACGAATCCGTAGAAACTGTTATGCCTCGAAACCTGCCCTGGTGGCGGAGAATATTGCCATTTTTTGGTCCGGCATATTTAGTAAGTGTCGGCTATATGGATCCGGGCAATTGGGCAACCGACCTCCAGGGTGGTAGTAAATTCGGATACAAATTGATTTGGGTGCTGATGATGAGTAACCTCATAGCCCTTCTGCTTCAAAGTCTTTCAGCCAGACTTGGCATTGTAAGAGGCAGGGACCTGGCACAGGCTAACAGGGAGACCTACCCGAAGTATTTAAATTTTGTCCTTTATATACTCGCCGAAATTGCCATTGCGGCCTGTGATCTTGCTGAAGTACTGGGAATGGCTATTGGCCTTCATCTACTCACTGGGATTCCATTGATTTGGGGCGTTGGAATCACCATTTTTGACACCTTTCTTTTGTTGTTTCTCCAAAGGCTGGGAATGCGAACCATGGAAGTCTTTGTGATTGGGTTGGTGGCCGTAATTGGTACTTCTTTTCTAATTGAAATATTGTGGGCCAAACCCGACCTTGCTGATGTTGCCAAAGGTTTTGTTCCAACTTTACCCAATAAAGAAGCACTTTATATTGCCATTGGTATTATCGGTGCAACTGTGATGCCCCACAATCTATATCTCCACTCGGCACTGGTACAAACGAGAAAAATTGGAAAAGATTCAGGAAGCATAAAAAGAGCGCTTAAATTAAATACGATTGACAGCGCCATCGCACTTAACCTCGCTTTTTTTGTAAACGCAGGCATTTTGGTACTCGCAGGAAAAGTATTCTTCACTTCGGGGATGACCGATGTGGCTAAAATTGAAGATGCACACAGACTGCTTTCTCCATTACTCGGATCGGCTCTGGCTTCGAAACTTTTCGCGATCGCTTTAATTGCGTCCGGACAAAGCTCCACCCTTACAGGAACGCTGGCCGGACAAATTGTAATGGAAGGCTATCTGAGATTAAGAATTAATCCATGGGTTCGTCGGCTTATTACCCGGTTAATTGCGATTGTTCCTGCAATGATAGTTATCAGCGTCTATGGAAATGACGAAGTGGATCCGCTGCTGGTTTTGAGCCAGGTTATTTTGAGTCTGCAACTTGGATTTGCCATCATTCCCCTGATCCACTTTGTGAGTGATAAACAAAAAATGGGGCCTTATGCAATCAGGCCCATCACCAAAATTCTTGCCTGGGGAATTACGGCTGTACTGGTTTATTTGAATTTGCAAATGGTATTCGGACAGTCATTTGATTTTTTCAAAATCCCCGGAAATATTCACTGGAAAATATTAATCGTAATTGCAGGACTTCTCTTTGTAGGATTGCTTTTATATATTACAATTCATCCGCTTTTATCACGTAGAAAAGAATTAGCTTCCATAACAATTCATCCGGGTGTGGAAAAGCAGTTGCAATTAAATATTCCTTCCTTCAACAAAATTGCTGTTGCACTTGAATTCAGCCAGAAAGATGAAAAGCTGCTGGCACATGCGATTGCCCAGGGAAGTCCCCGTACAACTTATATTTTGATTCACGTGGTGGAAAGTGCTTCTGCGAGAATTTTAGGGAAAGATTCAGATGATTACGAAACCCAAAAAGATCAGGAGCAACTGAGCACTTACAAGTCTATGCTGGAAAGTCGGGGATTCACGGCTGAATATAAATTAGGCTTCCACCAGCGAGCCAAAGAAATAGTGAGAATTGTAAAATCTGAAAATGCAGATCTGCTGGTTATTGGAGCGCATGGCCATAAGGGCCTGCAGGATCTCATATACGGACAAACCGTTGACTCCGTTCGACACGAACTTCAAATTCCGGTGCTGGTGGTGCACGTTTAGAAGTTGTCGTAATGATATCTTCACATAGGACCATTCATCGAAATGCCCCTATAAACTCACTGCCATAAATTATTTTTTCTTACCTACATTTGCTCTCCAATAAAATTGAATAACGTATTAAAAGTGTCCAATATGGCAGAAAAAATCAAAGTAGCAAATCCTGTAGTTGAGCTTGATGGTGATGAAATGACAAGAATCATTTGGAAATTCATCAAAGACAAACTCATTCTTCCTTATCTCGATATTGATATTAAATATTTCGACCTCGGTGTTGAATATCGTGATCAAACCAATGACCAGGTTACTATTGATGCTGCCAATGCAATTAAACAATATGGTGTTGGAATTAAATGCGCCACCATTACTCCTGATGAAGCCAGGGTAAAAGAATTCAACCTGAAGCAAATGTGGAAGAGCCCTAATGGAACCATCAGAAATATTCTCGATGGCACCGTTTTTCGCGAACCCATTGTGATGCAAAATGTTCCCAGACTGGTTACAAACTGGACCGCACCAATCATTGTTGGACGTCACGCTTTTGGAGACCAGTATCGCGCTTCCGACACTGTGATTAAAGGCAAAGGAAAATTAACGATGACCTTTACTCCTGAAGATGGATCTGCACCGCAGGTATTCGAAGTTTTCAATTTTAAGGGTGATGGCGTTGCATTGAGTATGTACAATACCGATGAAAGCATCAAGGGTTTTGCACGTAGCTGTTTTAATATGGCGCTCAGCAAAAAATGGCCATTATATCTCTCAACAAAAAATACAATTCTTAAGAAATACGACGGAAGATTTAAAGATATTTTCCAGGATATTTATGATAACGAATTCAAAAAACAATTCGAAGAAGCAGGAATTGTATATGAACACCGCCTGATCGACGACATGGTTGCAAGCGCATTGAAATGGAATGGAAATTTTGTTTGGGCCTGCAAAAATTATGATGGCGACGTACAAAGCGATTCTGTGGCACAGGGATTTGGTTCGTTGGGATTGATGACTTCGGTTCTCGTAACTCCTGATGGAAAAACTTTAGAAGCTGAAGCGGCACATGGAACTGTAACAAGACACTATCGCGATCACCAGGCCGGTAAGCCAACAAGTACAAATCCAATTGCTTCTATTTTCGCGTGGACCAGAGGACTCGCTTTCCGGGGAAAATTAGACAACAATCAAAAACTGATCGACTTCAGCAATGCGCTGGAATCAGTTTGTATTGAAACTGTAGAAAGTGGAAAAATGACCAAGGACCTTGCGATTTGTGTGCATGGAAACAAAGTAAAACATGGTGATCACTTCCTTTATACGGAAGAATTCCTTGATGCAATCGATCAAAATCTAAAGAAAAAATTGAAATAATCTTTTCAACATTAATACTGAAAATGCATCTGAAGACCTCGGGTGCATTTTTATTTTATCTCAGCTATTTCAATTTTGCGATAAAAAATTTCTGCGCCTTCGGACTGCACAATAATTTTCCCTGAGGACAGGCTTGGAGAAGTGCCCTGGTTCACCATTTTACCATTTACAAAATATGTAATAGTGCCATGATCTGAAATAATATCAACCCTGTTCCACTCTCCTCTCGGATTTTCATTGTCTGCTTTCTTCACTACCCTGCTATAATCCTTAGGAACTGATCTAACTCCGTCTACAACAATCGTGGTGCTGTCAACACACCAGAAATCTCCCACATCACCTTCCTGCACCTGGCATTCAATTGATTTTGGCCACACGGTATCCTTATCATTGACGATCTGAACAAAATATAAAATCCCATTATCGCGCTTGGCAGTATCTCTGGGAGGCCATCTTTTATCGCCCCACCTGAATTCGATTCCCAAATGGAAATTGTCATAATCTTTTTTTGTGCAGATGTATCCGAACTCTTTCCCTGAAATGTGCAGCATTCCATATTCAACATTGAAAACTTTTTCAGGGTCCTTATTTTTCCCTTTAGTTCGGAGATAAGAATACCATCCTTTCAAATCTCTTCCATTGAAGATTTGTTTCAATTTGTTATTGTCCTTGAGATAATCTTCCGGATTGGCGGACTGGCTGTAGCCGTTTAGCGATACAGCAAGCATAAAAAAAATTAGGAGTTTCATACTCCTAATTTATATAATATTTCACGCAAAGACGCGAAGTTTCGCAAAGACGCCTGCGACCTGGTGACACTTGGCGCGTTAGCGTCAGGCCTTTCGGAATTTTTTCGCAATGACGCGTGCGACTTGGCGTCCCGATAGCCATCGGGATGGCGTCTTAGCGTGAGGCCTTTTGGAATTTGCTCGCAAAGGGAAGTGCTTAGTACCTAGTACCTAGTACCTAGACGGAACCACATTTTGCCTTTAATTGACTGATTTTTGATTTTAGATTTTTGATTTTAGAGATACCATAATCCCATCCAAAATCTAAAATCCAAATCCCATATCATCAAAAAAGAACTTTATTTAAGTTTTGCAAGCGCATCTTTTACGCGTGTCATCGCTTTTTCTATGTTTTGCATGCTATTGGCGAAAGACATACGGATGCAGGTTGGTTCACCGAAAGCGGAACCGGTAACAGTAGATACGTGAGCCGTATTTAACAGGTACATACAAAGATCATCGGCATTTGTTATTACATTGTCGCCGTCTTTTTTACCGAAATATTTATCAACCTTGGGAAATACATAAAATGCTCCCTCTGGTTCAGAACATTTGATATCGGGAATTTGAGAAAGTAATTCCAAAATGCGTTTGCGACGCAGCGTAAATTGTTCAACCATGTTGAATGAAGCCTGCAAATCACCGGTCAGAGCAACTATTGCAGCTCTTTGAGTGATTGAAGAAGTTCCGCTTGTAAATTGACCCTGCAGCTTTTCACATCCTTTGATGATTGCAGGATCTGCAGCAATATATCCGAGTCTCCATCCCGTCATTGCAAAGCCTTTACTCAGACCATTAACTAAAATCACACGACTTTTAATATCGTCGAATTGAGCAATACTCTGATGCTTCCCGGTATAGTTGATGTACTCATAAATCTCATCGGAAATGATAAGAACTTCCGGATGTTTACGAAATACTTTTGCAAGTCCTTCCAGTTCTTCTTTGCTGTAAACAGCACCTGATGGATTGCATGGAGAAGAAAACAAAAAAGCTTTTGTCCTTGGAGTAATAGCAGCTTCTAATTGCTCAGGAGTTATTTTATAATTTGATTCGAAACTACTTTTTACAAAAACTGGTTTACCGTCAGCCATTCTTACCAGTTCCGAATAGGTTACCCAAAAGGGAGTTGGAATAATCACTTCATCATTCACATCTACGATCGCGAAAATGATATTAGCCAGACTTTGTTTGGCACCAGTTGAAACGAGAATATTTTCGGGTTTATATTCAAGATTATTGTCGCGGCGCAATTTCACGCAAACCGCTTCGCGCAAATCAGCATAACCAGCAACCGGAGTATAATGACTCCAATTGTCATCGATGGCTTTCTTCGCAAATTCTTTAATGTGTTCCGGAGTATCGAAATCGGGTTCACCTAAACTAAGGTCAATAACGTCGATACCTTTGGCTCTGAGTTCACGTCCCAGTTTTGCCATTTTCAAGGTTTCGGGCTCATTAAATTTTTGAAGTCGCGACGACAGTTGCATCGTAATTACAGATTTTATTTTTAGGAAATTAAAAAGCGAGCAAAGGTACAACTAAGAATTTAGATTTCTGATTTCCCACGAACCAATTCCTGATGAATGGCCCTTACAAGTCTATCCCCAAAAAATCAGTTCAACGTTTAAGCAATATCATTCTCCGTCATAACTTATTTGAAATTCAGAAAGATCGGGCAAATGCTTTTTG
>PSRI01000061.1 GCA_003175935.1 Bacteroidota bacterium | reverse complement strand
AACTTTGATGCAGGCTTCATACATCTGGTTGGCAGATTCCACATTCACAACCCTGAGCACATTGATAGGTAGTGGAACAGTGACTGGCCCCAGCACTAACGTAACGTCGGCTCCCTGCCTCGACAATTCATTTGCAAGTGCCACACCCATTTTGCCGCTTGAATGATTTCCCACAAATCTTACAGGATCGATTGCTTCATGAGTTGGTCCGGCAGTCACCAGTGCTTTTTTACCGGCTAATTTTCCTTTTGAAAAAAACTGGTTTCCTATATGATTCAGAATCTCTTCCGGTTCTGCCATTCTTCCTTTTCCGAACAGGCCACTCGCGAGTTCACCTTTTTCTACTGGAATAATATGTGTTCCGTAAGTTGTAATCTTCTTTAAGTTCTGTTGAGTTGATGGATGCTTCCACATATCTTCATCCATCGCGGGCGCCACAACTACCGGACAGGTTGCAGAGAGATAAACTGCCAACAATAAATTATCACAAATCCCGGTCGCCATTTTTGCAAGCGTATTGCAACTCAAAGGGGCAATCAGCATCAGGTCGGCCCAGCGACCCAGCATCACATGATTGCTCCAGGAATCTCCGTAAAACAAATCAACAGCAACTTCATTTTTGGAAAGGGTGGAAAGTGTAAGTGGAGAAACAAAATCTTTCGCAGCGGGTGTCATGATCACTTTTACCTCAGCGCCTTCTTTTATTAGGGCCCTCACCAGCAGGATGGTCTTATAGGCAGCAATACTACCTGTGATTCCAATCAGTATTTTCTTTCCTGCAAACATGAAATTCAATTTTGAATAACCAGCCGGCGGATGAAAAGTTCTTTTCTAAAATATAAAAGCGGCAACTAATGATTTATTGCCGCTGTATCTGAAATATTTTGGTAATCTGGAACATTCTTAGCTGAATAAGTCATTATCACTTTTGCGATAATAGATCTTATTCTCGAAGAATTCCTGTGTAGCCAACAGAGCCGGGTTTGGCATCCTTTCATATGCCCTTGAAATTTCAATCTGCTCCTTATTTTCATGGATCTCTTCCAGGCTATCGGTATGGCTGGCGAACTCTTCAAGCTTGTTATGAAGTTCTTCCTTAAGCGCGATATTGATTTGGTTAGCCCTTTTGGCTACGATTGCAATTGATTCATACAGGTTTCCTGTCCTGTTCTTAATATCAACTACATTCTTCGTTTCCACCACGTTAGAAGTGGTATTGGCTCCCCATTGCTTTCTAAGTCTGCTCATTTGGATGTCGCTTTTAGGTTATTTTGGGACAAAGTTAAGTAATGCTCGGCATCTTTCATCAGTTTACTTTCAGGGTACCTGTCCTGGAAGTCATGAACCTCATTGATGACCTGCTCATAACGCTCGGGTTGCTTTTCACTGATACTGAGGGTGGCGAATTTATAATATGATTTAATTACCCAAAGTTTAAACTCATCGGCATTCGCCACTTCGGGGTGATTGTTCAAAAGTCCTGTAAATGAGATCGCTGCGGCCCTGTACTGGCCCATATTATAATATAATTGGGCATTGGAGAATTCCTTCTCAACGAGCTTATCTTCACATTTGGCAATGATTTCCAATGCTTCCTTATTCCTTTCCGATCCCGGGTGTGTATTTACAAAAGTCTGCATCATTCCCATTGCCTTCAGAGTATTGGTTTGATCCAATTCTGGTTTGGGGGATCGCTTATAGAAGCAGTATGCGTGCATAAAATCTACTTCTTCTGCATGGGCACTATTGGGGAATACTTCCAAAAATCCTTTAAACAGGTTTTCGGCACTCACATAATCCTGGAGATTATAGGCACAATAGGCGAACTTATAATAAAGGTCTTCAAATCTTTGAGTGCCCTTGAAAACAGGAAAAAGTTCTTCGTAAAGCTGCTGGGCGTAGCGGTACTTCTTCTTTTGAAAGTATTGATCCGCCATCTTGAGCTTATACTCGTAATCCTTGCTTTTGGTCACTTTATTAAACTGAGAGCAGGAAGATGCGATTGCTATCGCTACTATTATTATGGTGAGGCTTCGTATTAATCTCATAAAAAGGCGGGCAAAAATATATGTTTTGATCCTATTAAAAAAGGCGTTTAAAATTAAGGGCCTGCATTTTATGAATTAGTTAAGGGAAAGGTAAAAAAATCCCCCTCGCTGGAGGGGGATTGTATATCAAAATTCATTATTTGATTATCCTTTTCTTCTCAGGTTCGGGTGAGGAGCAGGAACGGTATTTGGGCCTTCGTCACCAGCTTCTGCCGCTCTCAGATCAACGGTGTTGCAATCACCACCGGTTTCACCATATTTCCATACAAACCTGTCAGTACTGATACCTTGTTTTTCTACGAGGTAGCTGATCACTGTGTTTACTCTATCCCAGCTTAATTGTTGAGCTGATTTAGATGGTTCGCAGGTATAGCTGGTTACCACGATGCGGCAATTTGGATTCTGACGGAGTCTGTCGGCCACACTAGCAAGAACAGCTTCAGCATCTTTGCTCAGTTTGAATGTCTTCGGATTGAAGGATACTGAAGGAAGATCGCCAATATCGCAAGCTGATTTCTTCATTAATAATCCTGCGAAGCAGGATGTATCCGGGCATGGACACTTACCAACACCATCAGCATCTACCGGCTGGCAAATAGTTGGAGTTACCAGTTCTTTATCGCGGAAGTCAGGAACACCATCACCATCTGTATCGCGAGCCACACCATGAGTATCAACAGGAGCACCAGCAGGCGTATTGGGCTCATTATCGAACTGATCAGTAACACCGTCGCCATCAGCATCATCCAAAACCGGTTTTGGAAGCTTCATATGCTTAGGAGCATTGATCTCGCTGTAAGCATAGTTGAGCGGGTTGATCCACCACAAAGGCTGTACGGCTTTCTTACCAATGTTGAAGTTAAGTCCAACACTAAAGAAGTTATAAGAATCATTATTAGGACTCAGGATTCTTGTTCCATTTACTCCGGAAGCATTTTGCCAGCGCTGTCCATCCAATAAATCGTCGCTAAGAAGAGTAAATCTGTCTTCAATAGCAAGGTTGATGGTTTTGCTCAGCTTAAATGCCATACCGGCGCCAAAAGTTTTTGAAAACTTAACAGTGTGTCCAAACAACTTCGCCCGACCATCACCGTCATTTTCACCTTCCGTCTCATAACTGTCGTCCAGAAGATTTTTCAGGTCCTTCTTGGTTTGTTTTCTGTCTTTATAAACGTTACCGCTGATACCACTAAAGTCATAAGGTGTGGTGCCATTGAGTGCGTTCACTTTTGTATCATAGACGGAAGCGCCCAAACCTACGATTCCATAAACAACAAACTTAGTTTGGTCTTTATGGAAGCGAATATTGTTCATGGTAAAAACACCCTGGATGGAAAGATCCTGAGTGGTCGTCTTGTAATTGTCGTAGATGATACCATTAGGAGAATAACCATTTTTTAACCAGGCATCGCTGACACCAGCGGTTCTGGCTTTCCAGTTTAATCCTTTTCCGATGCCGTATATGTATTCAGCTCTTAAAGAAAAAACATAACCTAATGCTTTTCTAACGTGAATTCCGAAGCCGGGAGTTGGAAAAAGTGCGGGAACATCACCACCGATAGTAAAGGTTCCAACCTTTACACCGAGTTCCCATTGATTGCGAGGTTTAGCTGGATATGGATATTGATTGTTTAAAAACTCATTATGTTGAGCCATCCTACTGGCAGGGATGACCGAAGAATCCCTCCAGTCATATCCGGAAGTCCCGGCCGTTGGCTGTACCTGGGCAGACACATAGGAGGTTAGCAGGGCGAACAACCCCAACAAAATTGTGTACTTTTTGCTTGCCATAAAAAAGAAGATATTAGTGAGTGAATACAATGTCCCGTATGAAGCTAGTACAAAAATATTAATTGATGGTTAAATACCAAATTTTTTAGATAACAAATTACACCGCTAAATTGCAGTGTTTTTAACTTAGACAACAACGTGAGTAACAGTGTTGCATCACTTTTGATCCTTCGATAAATTTTGATCCTTCGATAAATGAATCTTGCGCGAAAAATTATTGCTGATGAAATGAGCATATTTGAATCTAAGTTCAAAGATTCTGCCAAGAGTAATGTTCCGTTGTTGGACAGAATTATGCAGTACATCGTTCGACGAAAAGGAAAGCAAATTCGACCGATGTTTGTTCTTCTCTCAGCAAGGCTTGCAGGCAATATAAATGACTCTACTTATCGTGCTGCATCTTTCGTTGAATTACTTCACACCGCCACACTTGTTCATGATGATGTTGTGGATGAATCGTACGAACGACGGGGATTTTTTTCTACATACGCTTTATGGAAAACGAAAGTTTCTGTATTGGTGGGAGATTATCTCCTCGCAAAAGGATTATTGCTTTCTCTCAATGGAAAAGACTACAGAGTGCTTCATATTTTGAGTGATGCTGTGAAGAAAATGAGTGAAGGAGAATTATTGCAAATTGAGAAAGCCCGCAACCTGAATTTGAAAGAAGAAATTTATTTTGAAATCATCAGGAACAAGACAGCTTCACTACTTGCTTCTGCGTGCGCATCGGGTGCATGGTCGGCCTGTGAGGATGAAACAAAAACAGAATCCCTCCGACAATTTGGAGAGTGGGTAGGAATAGCTTTTCAAATAAAAGATGACCTTTTTGATTACGGAGATATAGAAGTTGGAAAGCCCCGGGGGAATGATATCAAAGAAAAAAAACTCACACTACCGTTAATCTATACCCTAAATCACGTAAACTCATCTACGAAAAGGCAAATTATATATATAATCAAAAATCAAAACCGCAATAAAGAAAAAGTGAATTATGTGATTAATTGCGTTAAAGAGGCGGGAGGAATTGAATACGCAGTTAAAAAAATGAATGAGTATCGCGATATGGCTCTCGAACTCCTGTATCAATTCCCCGATTCTGAACCCAGGCAGGCATTGGAAGAAATGGTGAGATACACTACAGATCGCAAGCATTGATTTTTTGTTATATTGTTAAGATGGAAAAGAAGTGGAACATATTGCAGGCGCCCAATGAAAAAATTCAAACCCTACACCAGGCCCTGAAAATTAACCCCGTTATATGTAAGATCCTTGTCCAGCGCGGAATTGATACCTACGAAGCTTCCAAAGAATTTTTCAGACCCCAACTTTCACAACTCCATGATCCCTGGCTAATGAAGGATATGGATAAAGCTGTAAACAGGGTGATATCTGCAATGGAATCAGGGGAAAAAATCCTGGTTTTTGGGGACTATGACGTAGATGGAACGACGGCCGTATCCTGCATGTACCGTTTCCTGCGCAAAATTTATGATACCGAGAAACTGGCTTTTTATATTCCACATCGATATAGAGAAGGCTATGGCGTTTCAAAACATGGTATCGATTTCGCAAAAGAAAATGGCTTCAGTTTAATTATCTCCCTTGATTGTGGCATAAAATCGGTTGACCTAATCCGTTATGCCCGTACAATCGGCATAGATTTCATTATCTGCGACCACCATCTCCCGGATTCAGAACTTCCTCCTGCTGCAGCGATCCTCAATCCAAAACAAAAAGATTGCAATTATCCCTATAAAGAGCTTTGCGGATGCGGCGTGGGATTTAAATTGATTTCAGCAATCGCGGACCATTTTACGCTGGACGACTCGGAAATTCTTTGTTACCTGGACCTGGTTGCTACTGCAATCGCAGCAGATATAGTACCCATTACTGGAGAAAACCGGGTACTTACTTACTACGGAATTAAAGCCGTAAATGAAAACCCCTCTCCCGGTGTAAAAGCGTTGATTCAATTAGGTGGATTGAAGAAAAAATTGATCAGCGTAAATAACCTGGTATTCGTAATTGCACCGCGCGTGAATGCAGCCGGACGCATGGACGATGCCAGGAAAGCAGTTCAATTATTCATAGAAGAAGACTTTGAAAAAGCTCTGGAATATGCGGGGATGTTGCATAATGATAATGACGATAGAAAAGAAGCGGACAATACAATTACAAACGAAGCACTTTCTTTAATTGAAAGCGATCAGATCCTGGTTCAAAGAAAATCAACAGTAGTTTTTAAAGATCACTGGCATAAAGGGGTAGTGGGTATTGTTGCTTCCAGGCTCATTGAAAAATATTACAGGCCCACGGTAGTGCTCACCCGAAGCGGTGAAATCGTGGCTGGCAGCGCAAGGAGTGTAGCAGGGTTTAATCTTTATGAAGCTATTCACGCCTGCAGGGATCATTTGCTGGGTTATGGTGGTCATTTTGCTGCAGCCGGAATGACCCTTCTTCCCGAAGAAGTGGAATCATTCAGTCGCAAATTTGAAGAAATCGTTTCTTCCACCATTTTGCCGGAGCAATTAATTCCCGAAATAAGGATTGATGCCGAAGTAAAATTCAGTGACCTGACACACCCATTTTACAATATCGTTTGCCAGATGGAGCCATTCGGCCCCTTTAACCTCCGACCCATTTTCGTTGCCAAAAATTTACGCGACAGCGGGTTTTCAAAAATCGTGAAAGAGCAACATATCAGGTTTTCCCTTACACAGGAGAAAAATAATTTCTCGGGTATCGGTTTTAATATGGCTGATAAATTTTCCCTTTTGAAATCAGGTACAGATATTGATCTGGTATTTACCCTGGATGAAAATGAGTGGAACGATGAAAAATTCCTTCAGTTAAAAGTGATAGATTTTAGGCCCTCGGCTTAATTAGTGATAAACCCGGATGCATTGAAGAAACTTACGAACTACATCAAACTATTTTGGTATTTCGCTTCGAATTGGAACCCTGTTCTCGCTTCGTTCCTCATTTATCATGACATTAAGGGAGAAAAAAAATATCACCTCAATACCAATACCCCGGTTGAATTGAAGGATCTCACCACAGGACATCACGATACTTCAAAATCCTCACGATACGAAGCAGTGAATTATTTTGTACTGGAAGATCTGATGAAAAAAATCAGGTTATTGAGTCCGTGCAAAATCTTCACCGACCTTGGCTGCGGAAAAGGAAGAGCCATGGTAGTTGCCGCCCACTATGGGTTCACTACAATTTACGGAGTTGATTTTGCAAAAGAATTATGCAGAATTGCCGAAATGAATATGTCAGCCGCAGCACATTCCTTCGAAGACTTAAATTATAAAGTCTACTGCCAGAATGTTCTGGATTATGAAATAAATTCGGAAGAATGCGTCTTCTTTTTGTTTAATCCTTTTGAAGAAGAAATTATCAGGAAAATCTTACGCAAGGTCGACCATTCTCAAAAAATTCATCCACGTGCCGTATACTTTCTTTATGTGAGTCCGAGATTTATCGAAACCTTTTTTGAGTTCGACTACGATCCCGTTTACAGAATTAAAAAATTGAGATATCTCGAAGGGGTTATTCTAAAAAAAATGCCCGGGAAAAAAACCTAAAGTATTCCCGGACATAAATATGATTTGAAATCTTACTAACTTTCTAAAATAATCCTGCTTTTCTTTTCTCCACCCAGGAGTTCAACACTCCTGTTAATAAAAGAAGTCAGCGCATTTCCTTTAAGCAGCCCCTGGGAAAGCAATGCGAGGTCAGCTAAATTTTTTGTAAGTTTTTCCTGCTTACCATGATCAGTTTCGGCTAATATTGACCGGTAGATCGGATGATTACCGTTAATAGTAAGGGTTACTTCGTCGGGCATATTTGCATAAAAATTGCCCATTCCACCACTTACCGCAGCCATATCTTTCATGCGTCTCATAAATTCCGGCCTCGTGGCCAGTACAGGTAATGCTTCGGGATTTAATCCTCTAACCTCAACGGTTACGTGAAGATCGTTTCCTGCATACTGGAAGAGCTCCTTGAGTTTTGATTCTTCTTCGGCATTCAAGACAGTTTCGGTTTGCTCCTGTTTATCGATGAGGTTATCAGAAATATCAGCATCAACCCTGGTAAAATGAACCTGCTCCCACTTCAATTCCATTTGATTGATGAAAGCTGCGTCAACGATGGTTTCAAGTTTTATTACTTTAAATCCTTTAGCTTCTGCTTCCTGTATATAACTATCCTGCTGCACTGGATTAGTTGTATACAAAATCACCTGCTTGCCCTCTTTATTTTTTTGCAGGTCAGCTGTTTCCGTTTTGTATTCTTCGAGTGTATAAAACTTTCCTCCTTTTGAATCTTCAAACAAAAGAAATTTGTTAGCCTTTTCGAGAAACTTATCATCCGTCATCATACCATATTTCACGAAGAGCCCGATATGATCCCACTTGCTTTCAAACTCTTTGCGATCCTTATTAAAAATTTCTTCCAGTTTATCGGCTACTTTTTTGGTGATGTAGTTATTGATCTTGCGAACATTGGGGTCACCCTGTAAATAACTTCGGCTAACGTTCAACGGTATGTCGGGGGAATCAATTACACCCTGCAGAAGTGATAAGAATTCAGGAACAATGTCCTTCACTTCATCCGTAACAAAAACCTGGTTGCTATAGAGCTGAATCTTATCTTTTTGAATTTCGTAGCTCTGTTTGATTTTAGGGAAGTAAAGTATTCCGGTGAGATTGAATGGATAATCCACATTCAAATGGATCCAGAAAAGCGGAGCCTCATTGTAAGGATAAAGCTCACGGTAAAAATTCTGATAATCTTCACTTGTAAGTTCAGAAGGTTTTTTAATCCATGCAGGATGTGTATTATTAATTTGTTTGTCTTCAAACAAAATAGGAACAGGAAGGAACTTGCAGAATTTTTCAAGGACCCGCCTGATTTTATCAGCATCAATAAATTCCCTGCTTTCTTCATTTACATGCAGGACAATATCGGTACCTCTCGACTCTTTTTGTATTGGCTCCAGTACAAATTCAGGACTTCCGTCACATTCCCATCTCACTGCTTCTGCATCTGGCTGATAGGATTTGGTGAAAATTTCTACCTTATCACTCACCATGAAGGAAGAGTAGAAGCCCAATCCAAAATGTCCGATAATATTGGCTTCGTTTTGTCCTTTGTATTTTTCCAGGAAATCTTCTGCTCCGCTAAAAGCAACCTGGTTGATGTATTTGTCAACTTCAGATTCTGTCATACCCACTCCCATGTCTGAAATGGTAATGGTATTTTTTTCTTTGTCGAGTTTTACTTCAATTTTTAAATCACCCAGATCCCCTTTGGCTTCTCCAATTGAGGAAAGTGTTTTTATTTTTTGGGTAGCGTCAACGGCATTACTGATCAGTTCCCGCAAAAAAATGTCATGCTCACTGTATAGAAACTTTTTGATGATGGGAAAAATGTTCTCTGTTTGTACCCTGATATTGCCTTTTTGCATAAGCTCTATTTTTAGATATATTTTTTATTCCTTGGGCTGGTCAAATTAAATGCCAGCCTATGGTTGTCTGACAGGATGGCAAAGGTCTGTATTCCAGCCTTTTATTTGCTTAGTTTTGCGGAAAAACTTTTCACCCAAGTCCTTTGCCTTTTTATAGTAATGCCATACCTTTGCAGCCCTGCTAAAGCGTCCAAAGCGAATTAGCATTCAAAGTCGTCATTTTTAAACCAAAATACAGGGTAATGAACAATTATGAATTGATGGTGATTTTTACTCCTGTCCTGAGCGAAGAGGAATTCAAAGCAGCTCAGAAGAAGTACCTTGATTTCGTGACTGAACACAGTGGCGAAGTGGTACATTCTAATCCCTGGGGGTTGAAATCACTGGCGTACCCAATTCAGAAAAAGACCACTGGTCTTTACTGGGTTGTGGAATTTAAAGCGCCATCCAGCTTCAATGAATCGCTGAAAATTCAGCTGTTGCGTGACGAACACGTTTTACGTCACATGGTAACCAAACTCGATAAATACGCCGTCGGGTACAATGCCAAAAAGAGAAGTGGTGTATCTACAGGAACTGAAAAAGTGGAGGCTTAAGTCATGGCAAAAGCTAATGAAATTAAATACCTGACCGCGATTAAAACTGAAAAGCCGAGGAAGAAATTCTGTCGCTTTAAGAAATACCACATCAGGTATATCGACTACAAGGATGTAGAGTTCCTGAAGAAATTCCTGAATGAGCAGGGCAAGATGTTGCCTCGCCGCATTACTGGTAATTCATTGAAATACCAGAGGAAAGTTGCTGAAGCTGTTAAAAAGGCTAGGCAAATGGCGCTATTGCCGTACGTAACTGATCTTTTAAAGTAGGAGGTTATCATGGAAGTAATTTTGATTAAAGACGTAGATAACCTGGGATCGGCCAACGAAAAGGTAAAAGTAAAAAGCGGTTATGCCCGTAATTACCTGATTCCTCAAAAATTTGCTGTGGAAGCTTCTCCTTCTAATCTTAAACAATTGGAAGAGCGTAATAAGCAACTGCAGAAAAAAGAAGAGAAATTACTGGCAGAAATCAACCAGGTTGTTGCCAAATTGAACGAAGCACCATTGAAATTGGGAGCCAAAACCGGTACTTCCGGAAAAATTTTCGGAAGCATTACTACCGTTCAATTAGCAAGAGCTATCCAGGAACAAAAAGGTTACCAGATTGACCGCCGTCGCATTCACATTATCGACGACGCAAAAGAACTGGGAACTTATAAGGCTAAAATTGACTTTGGCAATGGAAACGAAACTGAAGTTGCCTTCGAAGTTGTAGCTGAATAAAATTTCAAGATTGAATCTTAAACCCCGGAAAATCCGGGGTTTTTTTTGTCTTAAATTGTCCTCCCTTCCGATACCCACAGACAACATAATCTCAAACAAAAAGAGGCATTATGATTCGCAACTGTGTTAAGGGATTAATTATCGCTTTATTTTTTTTACAGGCATGCAATAACAGTCAACAAAAAAAAGAGCTTGTTAAAAGCTCCACCCCACCTCCAAATCCTCAAGCGATAGAAGTAGAAAAAGAAGGTCCGGGTAGTTTTATTTCTCAGACAGTTTTGCATTTCGACAGCTCGCAAATCAAAATTTTTTTCGATAAATATCCTTTGCTCAATTCGTACAAATCGGAATTAATTTCTTTCTATCAAAAAAATCGCTTTGCCTACGTGTGGTTCGATCAGAACGGGATGATTGAGCAGGTGGGCAAATTGTATAATCGACTTTCCAATTATGAAGAAGAAGGACTAAAAGATTCTATTCCTTATTTAAACGCAGTGGACCAATTAGTAGAGGAACAAAACCTGGAGGGAGGAAAAGAATGGGAAGCAGAACTGATGTTTACTTCGCAGTATTTCAGGTTTGGCGATAAAACTTTTCGAGGCCTGGATTCAAAATCACTCAATAAAATGGAGTGGTACCTTCCTGTAAAAAAACTTCCGCTGGGAAAATATCTGGATTCCCTCCTCAAAAAAACAGCTGATTCGTTTCTTACTAACGATCCCGTATACTGGCAGTATGCACTTCTAAAAAAGTATCTGAAAAAATACAGTGATCTCAATTCAAATACCACCGACATAAGATTGCAGGGGAAATCCGCGAAATTTAAGTTGGGTGATTCTGCATCGGATATCCGTTTGATTAGAAAAAGATTGTTTGAGTTTGGTGATTTGCAAGCCAACAATAATAGTTCAGAGTATGATACTTCACTGGAGAATGGAATAAAGAATTTTCAAACGAGATTCGGACTTACAGTAGATGGAAAATTGGGCCCTGGCACTTTAAAAGAAATTACAACACCACTTTCTAAAAGGCTGGAGCAAATTATGATCAATATGGAAAGAAGCAGATGGCTGCCATTGGGCGAAAACGCTGACTATATTTCTGTAAACATTCCGGAATTCAGGCTGCATGTTTATGAGAAAGGCAAGCCCGAATGGGATATGAATGTGGTGGTGGGCAAGGCAGTAAATAAAACCACCATTTTTGAGGGTGATGTTAAATATGTTGTGTTTAGTCCGTATTGGAACGTGCCAGTCAGTATTATCAAAAAAGAAATTATACCGGGCATGCGCAAGAATAAATCCTATTTAAAAAACCATGACATGGAAATAACAGGATACATGTCGGGCGGAATTCCCATTGTGCGGCAGAAACCCGGTCTGAATAATTCCCTTGGACTTGTAAAGTTTCTCTTTCCCAACAGCCACAGCATTTACATGCATGATTCACCTGCAAAGAGTTTGTTTAATGAGAGTTCGCGGGCCTTTAGCCATGGATGTATCAGGCTTGCGGAGCCTAAAAAATTAGCGATGTATTTGTTACGCGATTATCCGGAATGGACCGAAGATAAAATTGAAGGGGCCATGAATTCCGGTAAGGAGAAAACGGTTACATTAAAGAAGCCATTGGCGGTGTATATCGGTTATTTCACTTCCTGGGTGGATAAACAAGGTAAGTTGAATTTTAGAAATGACATTTATAAGAGGGACGATCGGCTAGCCGGTATGCTATTTTCAAATGATAAAACAGTAGCATCTAAGGGTAAATGATTAGTGAATTTGGAGGCATTCATCTGAAGTTGACTCCAGGAGCTGTTTTTAACATATCAGGTAATTTTACTAAGGAGCTGTTCCTGTGTAAATAAATTGTATTTTTGGTTATATTATGATGGAAAGCATTATCTTCACAAGGAAGTAATGCTCCATTAGTTCCTATTATGGCTCGTTCCCGCTAACCTCGGTTTTCGCAGTTCATTGTAGCGACTAAGATCCATTACTAATTTGAGTTTTTCACTTTTTAAAATTAATGTTACAATGAACCTGTATGTAGGCAACCTCTCCTGGACAATGACAGAGGACGACCTGAGAAATTTGTTTGAGCAGTATGGCACTGTTAGTTCCATTAAAATTGTTAGAGATCGCGAAACCGGCCGTAGCAAGGGCTTTGGTTTTGTTGAAATGGAAAACGACACAGAAGCACAGAATGCATTAAGCAGCTTGTACGACAAAGAAGTTATGGGTCGTAAGATGGTCATTAATGAAGCCCAGGAAAGACCACAAAAACAAGGTGGATTTAAGAAGAGAAGCTTCGGTGGTGGAGGCGGCGGCGGCTACAATAAAGGTGGCGGCGGCGGCTATCGCGATCGCGACCGTGGTGGTTACAACAAAAGAGATTACAATAACGAATATTGATATCGTCTTAACTTCTTAACTCGCTCTCAAATCCCGCTTTTGGCGGGATTTTTTATTTTGCTGCTTGGCATAAGTTAAATCTTTGGTCATTTTTCTGCTCGAAAAATGTCATTTTATAGCTCCATTTCAATTGTGGAAAAATAACATCGCCAGGAAATGAAAAAATAACTGAAATCAATGCTTTAGGGCATAGCCTTTGCCTTATCATAGGCCGGTTGTACGGTGCGCAGTGATTTAAGCCAAAACCGGCGTACCAGCTGTGGCAAACATTCTTCAATACTAAGTTGAACCACATGGTAACTGTAATCATACCTGCTTTAAATGAGGCCAACACCATTGGAAATGTTGTGCAGTTCTGCTTTCAAAATCCCCAGGTTTCAGAAGTAATAGTTGTAGATGATAAATCAGATGATAACACGCCTCAAATTGCTGCGGAAAAAGGAGCACGTGTAATCATTAGTAATGTAAGAGGTAAAGGTATTTCAATGAAAGATGGTGTACAACATGCTTCAAATAATTTACTCGTATTTCTTGATGCAGATATCGATCCTTACCCGGAGGATGCAATAGAATTACTTATAACTCCATTGATAAAAGATGAAGTTGATTTTGTAAAAGGAACGTTTAGCAGAAATGCTGGAAGAGTTACAGAACTTGTGGCTAAGCCACTGTTAAATATTTTTTATCCTGGTCTTTCTCACTACACACAACCTTTGAGTGGAATGATTGCAGGCAGAAAAAATTTCTTCAGAAAAATTGAATTCTTTAACGACTATGGAGTTGATATAGGAATACTCATCGACATGTATCTGATGAAGGCAAGAATTAGGGAAGTGAACATTGGATACATCGAAAATAAAAGTAAGCCCTGGGAAAGCCTGGGTAAAATGAGCAAAGAAGTATCGCTCGCAATCGTTTCCAAAGCGCAGGCTCAACAGAATGCCGGGAATATGGAAGAGGAAATATTTTCCCTTGAAGCCATAAACCGCGAAATGAATAACACACTTCGGGAAAAACTCAGTGGATTTAGAAAAATGGTCGTTTTTGATATGGATGATACCATACTGAAAGGCCGGTTCATCGACGAATGTGCTAAGGTCTTTCGATTTGAACCCAAACTTAATGACCTCAGATTTGTTGAAAAAGACCCAATCATACTTACCAAGAGAATTGGATTGTATTTGAAAGGAAAAACAATTGATGAACTTCTCGAAATAGCAGGATCCATAGAAATGGTAAATGATATAAGGGACGTTGTAAAAGAGCTGAAAGAAAGAGATTATATCATCGGCATACTCAGTAATAGTTATAGCCTGATCACAAATTATGTGAGACAAAATATTGGGGCTGATTTTTCACTTGCTAACCAGTTAGAATTTTTTGAAGGAAAAGTAACCGGAGAAGTGAACCTTCCTTCTTACTTTTTTGCGGCGCCTGATAGTTATTGCGGACATGCTTATTGTAAAACAAATGCTTTGCAATTTGCCTGCGAAAAATATAACGTGCAACTGAAAAACTGTATTGCTGTTGGAGATAGTATTGATGACAGGTGTATGATTGGACATGCGGGGAAAGGAATTGCATTCGGAACCAGTGATGTTTTGCTTTCAAAAATTGCTTTTAAATCCATAAAAGAAAAATCTTTTGAGCCTTTACTGGCAATAGCTTAATAAGTACCCATTAAGCCTTATTGTTAATCCTAAATTTGATTCCTATGCCTAACAAATTGTATAACATCATGGTCCCGGTGGATTTCACCCACAAAAGCAAATGGGCCGTTGCCAAAGCGATTGAACTGGCAAATAATTTTAACTGCAACATTCATTTGGTGCATGTTTTATTCAAACCCATTTTACCATTTATTCCCATTGACAAATCTTATTTCACTCCTTACGAGTCGAGTGTAGATTTAAATTCCTGCAGGGAACAACTTGCGGATCTCAAAGCTGCGTATAAAAAGCAATTATGTGGAGAAGGGAGCATAGAAATTAGTTTGTTGCAGGGTCATCCGCAACAACAATTAACCAAATACATCGAGAAATATGAAATGGATCTCGTTGTGGTGGGCCTGTCTAAATTCAATTTGTTCCAAAGAATTATTTCGTCGATAAGCATCAGTAACCTGGCTCGCAAAACAAATATTCCGGTTCTTGCTGTGAGAGCAAGCGGACTGGTGAGTCATTTCAAAAAAATCGTTTTGCCGCTGCATGAAGATATTCCGGTGGAAAGAATCAAGCTGGCCACGATGCTGGCGAGGCCATTTAAGTCTACCGTATATCTTGTGTCGCTGAGAAAAAACCTGAATACGCCCGAGGAAAATATTCTAAACAAAACGCTTGAAGTAGTGCAAAGCATTTCTACTATTCCCGTTCAATGTTTCCTGTTAGAGGGTCAGAACCTGGCCAAGAGCACCCTGGATTTTTCCAAGCGGATCAATGCCGACCTGATCATGGACCATCCAAAGAAGGAATTCAGACTGCCAGGATTTTGGAATAAAATCACCAATAAATTCCTTTCCTACGGCTCTAAGATACCGGTAATGACGGTAGAACAAGCTGCTCCGGAGTCAAATAGCTGATAAATCTGCTACAACATTACGCCGCGGTATTTGCCGCGGCTTTTTATATGGCCCTGGACCAGGCCTCTCTTATGATAACTTGTTATGGATGGCGGAAAAATCTAAGGCGTACTGTGAAGCTGGTTGATGGGATGTCCTAATTTTATCTCAATGAATGCCATGTTGTTCCGGAGGAATTTCTTTTGGTTCGTAATTCCCCCAGGGGCATAAAAACGTAAAACTACGATAGTAGGATTGCACTATTTTTAAGATATTGCATGGTAAAACTAACATCTAAATCTTTCGAGAGAAGACAAAAACGCATCCAATGAAAAATCAGGAAGCCGGAGAGGCCATCAGGGTCATAATTGCCGACGACCATATTTTGTTCCGTGCCGGCGTGAAAACAGCTTTGAGCATGAAGAGGGACATTCGTATGGTGGGGGAAGCGGACAATGGTATGCAATTGCTCAATCTTCTTAAACACGTTCAGCCCGACGTAATTCTGCTCGATATACAAATGCCCATCATGGATGGGATTACCACACTTCCCGAAATCAAAAAACTTTATCCCGAAGTAAGAGTTATTATGCTCACCATGCATAATGACCATTCCATGATTTCAAAACTTATGGAACTCGGAGCGAATGCATATCTCACCAAGAATTCCGATTCCGAAGTGATTTATGAAGCTATAAAGACGGTTTTCGAACAGGAATTTTTCTTTAATGCACTCACAAATAAAGCGCTTATTGATGGTTTGCGCACCAAGCGCCAGGCCGATAACGCTCATCCTGCGGAAGTAAAACTTACAGAAAAAGAGATCCATATTCTCAAACTTATGTGTGAAGAAAAGAGCACAAAAGAAATAGCCGATATGGTGGATCTTAGTCCGCGTACCGTTGAAGCTATACGCGATAAACTCAAATCAAAAACCGGGGCCAAGAGTATGGCCGGACTGGTCATGTATGCCGTAAAAGCGGGTATCCTTGAGAATAAACACTGACTGCCTCAGGGCAATGGAGTTTGATTTACCTTAGGGTCATGCCCGGATCTTTAATCTACAATCATCAAATTTTCAAAAACAGCGAACGCATTATTGGAGCGGAAAATCGTTCTTTTCGCTTCGGCGATGGTTTATTTGAAACCATGCGTGTAGTGGATGGAAGTATTATGCTGGCTGAATATCATTTTGAGAGATTGTTTGAGGGTATAAACAAAATGAAATTTGATGCAGTTAGCGGATTTAACATCACAAAACTTGCTGACGAAATACTGATGCTGTGCAAAAAAAATAAACATGACGCCGCAGCAAGAGTTAGACTAACTGTATTTCGGGGAGATGGAAGTTTAACAGATCCGGAAAATCTTCACCCCAATTATTTGATTCAGACTTACCCACTCGCTGGTCCCGATTATGCCTGGAACGAAACAGGGCTTAAGATTGATATTTATGGAGGGGCCATAAAAGTTGCAGATGAATTTTCGGCAATTAAGTCGAACAATTTTCTCCCTTATGTAATGGCTTCGTTGAAGGCTAAAGAAATAGGTCTGGATGAATGTTTACTAACCAACCAGTATAAGCGAATAGCCGATACGTCAATTGCTAATGCTTTTATTTGTAAAGATGGGAAATTGAAAACTCCGGCGCTCACCGAAGGATGTGTAGCAGGTGTAATGAGGAGGTTTTTGCTTGAAAATTTTAATGTTGATGGATCGAAAATAGAAGAAGGCGGGATTGAAATTGAAGAAATGATGGATGCTGATGAAGTTTTTTTGACAAATACTGTAAGAGGCATCAGATGGGTTGAAAAAATTAGAAACAAGACTTATAAAAATGATATCGCAAAGAAAATTTTTAGAGAACTGAATAGAAAAATGAGATAGACTCCAACTATTGCCGCTGAAAGTTGTTATCAATCAGACTTGTAAAATGCCTTCCCCCGTAAATATATTTTGGTTTCGTCGTGATTTAAGATTGCACGATAATGCAGGGCTCTTTCATGCATTGAAATCAGGACTGCCTCTAATTCCAATTTTCATTTTCGATCGAAATATTCTGGATGATTTAGAAAATAAATCCGACAGAAGGGTATCTTTTATTCATTCAGCGGTTACAGACATTGAAAATGAATTAAAAAAACTGGGTTCGGGTCTGCATGTTTACTATGGGTATCCCGGGGACGTCTTCAGAAAATTAACCGGGCAATACGAAATCAAGGCAGTGTATGCCAACGAAGACTACGAATCTTATGCAATCAACAGAGATAATTCAATTCAAAAATATTTAAATGCCCTGGGAATTGAATTCAGGTCCTATAAAGACCAGGTTATTTTTAGCAGGGACGAAATCGTGAAAGATGATGGTAAACCCTATACTGTTTTCACTCCGTACAGCAGAAAATGGAAGTCAAAATTGAGTGATTTTTATTTGTCGAAATATCCTACTGAGAAATATTTTAGCGCATTTGCAAAAATCACCGGATCTGCAATTCTACCCCTGGGAGAAATGGGTTTTAAAGAAACGGCAAATAAATTTCCTTCGAAAATTATCCGGGAAAACCTAATTGAAGGATATCATAAAAACAGAGATTTTCCTGCGAATGAAGGTACCAGTCATTTGGGCGTGCATCTTAGGTTTGGAACCATAAGTATCAGGGAACTTGCAGCGAGGGCAAAACTTTTGAGTGAAAAATTTTTAGACGAATTGATCTGGAGGGATTTTTACCAGATGATTCTTTGGAATTTTCCACACATAGGCCAGGGAAAATCATTCAAGTCTGAATATGATTTTATTGAATGGAAAAATAATCCCAAAGAATTTCAGAAATGGTGCGATGGCGAAACAGGTTATCCAATTGTTGATGCAGGAATGCGGGAGTTGAATGCGACCGGTTATATGCACAATCGCGTACGCATGATCGTTGCATCTTTCCTAATCAAACATTTATTGATTGACTGGCGTTGGGGAGAAGCTTATTTCGCAAAACAACTTCTCGATTATGAATTTGCTTCCAATAACGGCGGATGGCAATGGGCGGCAGGCAG
Source organism: Bacteroidota bacterium (assembly GCA_003175935.1). Lineage (GTDB taxonomy): Bacteria > Bacteroidota > Bacteroidia > Chitinophagales > Chitinophagaceae > PSRI01. The sequence goes on along the minus strand of PSRI01000061.1, from coordinate 6,231 downwards.
TGGCTGTGATGCGGCTCCTTATTTTAGAATTTTCAACCCTTATATTCAAACCAAAAAATTCGATCCTCAATTTGAATATATCCGAAAATGGGTAAACGAATTCGAAAATCCCGATTATCCAAAACCGATAGTTGAACATGAATTTGCAAGAAAAAGAGCTCTGGAAGTTTATGGAAAAGCTCTAGGTAAGAAATTCATCTGAAAACACATTTTGCAAAGACAATTTTTTCCCTCTGTTCAAAGCATAAATCTCAAGGAATTTTTCAACAGCTGCTCTTCCATCCCTGCCAAGATTCAACGAATAGTCATTCACGTAAAGATCGATATGCTGGCGCATAACATTTTCCTCCATTTCCTGCGAATGTTCCTTTACATATTCTGAGATTGAAGGATATTTTTGGAAAGATATTTCGAGACTTTGTCGAATTAATTTATCCACCTGCTTTCGAATTTTCGGATCAATATTTCTTCTTACGACAATTCCTCCCAGCGGTATTGGTGCGTTTGTTTGTTGTTCCCAATATTCTCCCAGGTCCACCACTTTGCTAAGACCTCTTTTTTGATAGGTAAATCTGTTTTCGTGAATGATTACTCCGCAATCCACTTCATTTTTTAAAACCGCATCTTCAATTTCTGAAAACACCATAAATTTTTTCCTGGATGCCCGGGGAAATGCCAGAGAAAAAAGCATATTTGCGGTTGTATTTTCTCCTGGGACAGCAACAGTGCTATCATCAACTTTTTCAGCGGGAAATTCGTTTTTGGAAATTAATAATGGCCCTGCTCCTTTACCCAAGGCTCCGCCACTATTAAGAAGTATATAATCATTTAAAACAAGTGGTAACACACCGTAACTTATTTTGCTAATATCAAGTTTACCTTCCAGGGCATATTTGTTGAGCGTTTGAACGTCTTCCAGTACCACATCAAATTCCAATCCTTCCGTATTCATCTTGTGGTTTACAAGGGAATCAAATATAAAAGTGTCATTAGGACAGGGAGAAAATCCAAGCGTAAGTTTCATAATCAGCCCAAAAAATTATTGATCAATAAAATAAGTTCGCGGTTAAGATTTTCAATCGCTTCTTTCATTTGCCATTTTGTTTTGTCTCTTTCACCAATCAAATTGCTAACTGCCCGCAATTGAATGAATGGAATATCTTCCTGTAAGCATACATAGTGAAAGGCTGCACCTTCCATCGACTCCAGAACTGGTCCGTATTTTTCAATCAGTTGATGAACCCTGCTATTACTTGTTGTGATTTCGTTTACGCTCACTGCCTTTACCTGCAATAAATGCGATTTGCCTAAGATTTGTTGGTGCGGATTGACAAGCATTTTCCTCGAGAATGGGAATATATCTGCCTCTGCCAGTTGCAAATCGAAAACATCTCTTAGCATACCATCTTCTTCCACTCCCAGATCACCTAAAATTTCTTCCCTAACAATGGTGACCATACCTGGCGGATAGAATGGGTGCATCGTTCCGGCCACCCCGGCCTGAATGGCCAGATCAGGCTTTTTTTCACTAAAGGCTTTTGCAAGAGTATAAGTAGTATGCATAAGCCCAACACCCGTAACAATGAATTCGATCCTGCTGTTTTTTTTCAGATATAGTCTTTCGGTCAAATACTCCCGGGTAGGATGAATTTCTCCGGGGGTAGCTGCAACAATAGCGATGTTCATGGCACAAATTTCCGCTTTTATACGAAATCGGGGCATTCAAAATTGATTTCTTGGCTGTACTGTACCTTTGCCAAAATTTTTTTCAGTCTATGTTGTACCTGACAAGGGTGGAGCATTTTAATGCAGCGCATAAATTATTCAACCCCAAATGGGACCGGGTCCGTAATGAAGAGGTATTTGGCAAGTGCGCCAATGAGAACTGGCATGGTCACAATTACGAATTATACATTACTGTTAAGGGAAATCCTGACCCGGATACGGGCTTTCTTTTTGATGCCAAGAAGCTCAGCAATCTGATTAAGGATCATGTGGTCGAAAAACTTGATCATAAGAACCTAAATATAGATGTAGAATTTTTACAGGGGAAAATGTGCTCTACCGAAAACCTGGCCATTGCTATTTGGGAGCAATTGGTACCACATTTGCCACACGGAGTTGCATTGCACTGCGTGAAATTGTATGAGACTCCCAGGATTTATGTGGAATATTTTGGGTAAGAATTTGATCTTGATAATTATTAGATTTTAAATTATGTCAGATAAAGTCGCAGTTTTTAGAAGAGAACATTTCAATGCTGCACATCGCCTGCACAACCCTGATTGGGATGAAGCTACTAATGACAAAGTGTTTGGGAAATGTAATAATCCACATTTTCACGGACATAATTATGAGCTGGAAGTAAAAGTAGTTGGCGTGCCTGATCCAAAAACCGGCTATGTAATGGATCTTAAATTATTGAGTGATTTAATCCAGGATCATGTCCTCGAAAAATTTGACCATAAAAATCTAAATCTGGATACCGAGGAATTCAAAAATCTTAATCCTACTGCGGAAAATATTGTGGTTGTCATTTATAAAATATTGAGACCGCTGATAGACAAAAAATACGATCTTCAGGTAAGGCTTTACGAAACTCCCAGAAATTTTGTGGAATATCCTGTGTAACCAATTGGCGTTTCAAAGTCGCTAAAGAATGTCTTCAACTTTTTTGAACTCATTTCAAACTATTCATAAATATTTGATTCATGGCATACAAAAAGCAAGAGGAATTCGATGATAAAATCACTAAGGAACTGATGGGCAATTACAGGGATGTTCTGGGATTGTTAGGAGAAGATGCTGCTCGTGAAGGGTTACTTAAAACACCTGAACGCGTTTCAAAAGCCATGCAGTTCATGACGCAGGGCTATACCCTCAATGCACAAAAAATTTTAAACTCTGCAAAATTTCACGAGGAAATATCGGAGATGATAATAGTGAAAGATATTGAGCTGTACAGCCTTTGCGAACACCATATGCTTCCTTTTTTCGGCAAAGCGCATATAGCATATATCCCTAACGGTTGGATCACTGGATTGAGTAAAATTGCCCGTGTAGTTGATGTTTATGCCAGAAGGTTACAGGTACAGGAAAGACTAACCACACAAATTTTGGATGCTATCAAAGAGTCCCTGAATCCGCTTGGTGTTGCAGTAGTTATTGAAGCCTCGCATTTATGCATGATGATGCGTGGTGTACAGAAACAAAATTCTGTTACAACCACTTCGGCATTTTGGGGAGAGTTTGAAAGAAATGAAACTCGAAGTGAATTCATCAGGCTTATTGGGGCCCACTTACATTAGGATTACCTATGGATTTCCATATAAAAGCTCCCGCATTTTGATAAATGTGGGAGTTCTTGTTTTAAAGCGCATTATTTTCGCGATTCAAATCAAATTATGAAGCACGCATATATATTTCCAGGTCAGGGTTCGCAAGTGCCGGGAATGGGCAAGAACCTTTATGAATCAAGTTCGGCCGTAAAAGATTTATTTGAAAAAGGAAATGAAATTCTCGGATTTCGAATTTCTGATATCATGTTCAGTGGAACGGAAAATGATTTAAAACAGACCCGGGTAACCCAACCGGCGGTTTTCTTACATTCTGTAGCAGCGTTTCTCAATCTGCCAGATGCAAAACCAGAAATGGTGGCGGGCCATTCGCTTGGAGAGTTTTCTGCTCTTGTTGCGAATAAAGTTTTGAATTTCGAGGATGCGTTGAAGTTAGTTGCCACACGTGCATCAGCCATGCAAAAAGCCTGCGAAATAAATCCCTCCACAATGGCTGCAGTATTGGGGCTGGACGATAATAAAGTAGAAGAAATTTGTGTAATAGTTCAGGGTGAAACCGGGGAAGTGGTTGTGGCAGCGAATTATAATTGTCCGGGCCAGTTGGTCATTAGCGGATCACTTAGAGGAGTTGATATTGCATGTGAAAGAATGAAGCTTGCCGGAGCCAAAAGAGCGCTTGTATTGCCGGTTGGTGGTGCTTTTCACTCGCCATTAATGGAACCGGCCAGACAAGAACTGGCAGCAGCCATAGAAAATACAGAATTCAAAAAAGGAATTTGTCCGGTATATCAAAATGTAGTTGCCATGGCCGTAACAGATCCAGATGAAATTAAAGCAAATCTCGTTGCGCAGTTAACCGGTGCCGTTAGATGGACGCAATCGGTGCAGGCCATGATAAAAGATGGAGCGAATAAATTCACCGAATGCGGACCTGGAAAAGTGCTGCAGGGGCTGGTGTTAAAAATTGATAAAACTGCCTCCGTAGAAGGGTTCAATTAAGATTTCACGCCAGGACGCTAAGTTCCGCAAAGACGCTAATTAGAAATTCCTTAACAACTGGAAAGGATCAATGTGCGTCATTTAAGTAGCAGCATTTTTCATTGGACTATCGTCCATTTTCTGGTAAGCAAAATAGTAGCGTTTTTTTAGTTTTCATCAAATGAAAATCCCCCGGTATTTGCCGGGGGATTTTTTATTTTCGAGAAGTTTATTGTTTCTTGTTTGCTGTTTGTGGTATTGAATAATTAAAATTCATTTCAAACTTCAAATGCCTACTACAAACTATAAACTACAAACCTAAAGGATTATTTAATTATAGCTGGATTTACCACAGAGCCTTTAAATGTATGTCTACCAAGTTGGATATTTGCATTCATTGCTCTTTCACTCATTCCTTCCTGGTACCTCGGCGCAATAGTCCTTGAGTAAGAACCAGTGGAAATATATTTAAGTGCACTCGCCAAACAGTTTTCAGTAATATCGCCCCACTGTTTATCCAATCCATCCATTACCTGGTTGTTTGGTACAAGTCCGTTGAAATAATTTCCAGTACCAGCTTTATTTACAGTTCTGAAAGAAATCGGGAATGCATACCACTGACCAACTGGTACAGGGAAGAACCCAACGGGCTTACCATAAGTGTTGTTGCCTATTAGTTGCACATCCATATAAGGCTTAAGCGAATTAATAGTTAACTCACTTGCTGAGGCCGTGTTTTGCGTACCAATGAAAAATACCCTGGACAAATTTAAATTTCCTCTTTTGCTATAGTGATCCGTTACATTTTGCGAAGAGTTCTTGTCATTAAATGCATAAGTAAGTAATACGTCACCATTGCCGGCAGTCGGAACAAGGTAATTGTCCATACGCTCGGCTAATGATACATAACCACCACCGTTGTAGCGAAGATCCACTATAACTTCCTGGGCATTTGCATCTGAAAATTTGGTAAATATTCTTTGGAATTCACTGGCGAGATAACTTGTATCACCGATGAATGAATTCAAAACCATATAACCCACATTTTTCCCGGAAACATTATAAACCGTATCGAGATAAACAGGATACTCCTGGTAACTTGCTGCGGTCAATGCAATGGTAGTGTCTGTTCCATCTGGTCTCGTGAATCCAAATGTTGTACTGGTGCTGTTATAAACTGCATCAACAATGGCACTCACGTTTGAGTAAGCGATATTTGTACTTCCATTCAGAGATCTTATTCTCCAACTGCGGGTGATGCCTGCAATACCTGCCGGCGACGCTTTTTCAACATAAGAAACCCTCAGATCGCCATCAGCGAGGAAGAATATTCCTATACCAAAATCTCCACTGATACCATTGCTCACATTGTTCCAGTCTTTTTGCAGAATACCGAAACTGTATCGATCTACTGGATTTGCAAATCCAGGTTCCTTACTGTATTTGCGAATGGCAACCATGATTGCATTTGGATCCGCGTAATTTCTTGGGTTAAAAGTATCAGGTATGTTTTTATACCACAGGTAGAGCTCCTTTGCGATCAACAGCACAGAGTCCTTCATTTTTTCAACTGCTGTAGGAGGAGGAGTTGTTGTAGGGGGTGGTGTTGTGGCCGCAGTGTCCGTTTTTTTACAGGAAGCAACCGCCAAAAACACGAGTGATATCAACACTACGGAAAATCGTTTCATATGTTGTTCTTTTTGAAAAAATCAATTTCTAAATTAACAATAAAAGCCAGAGAAATTAACGGATTTTGCTCGGATAGGGATTTATTAACATTTATAAAAACAGAAGGCTAATTAGCCCAGATTAAAACGAATTTTTAAGCCAAATGGTTGCTTTCCAACCCTCTTCCAGCAAGACTTTCGAACAGGTTTAACAATTTAAAAATTCAGGGAGCAGTTTAGCCATTCGGCATCCATATTTGCCTGGTAATATTTCTTATAAAAGTTAATGG
>PSRI01000204.1 GCA_003175935.1 Bacteroidota bacterium | reverse complement strand
GCGGAAATAAAAAAACCACGTTCTTAAATGCAAGAACATCGGGGTACATTCCACATCTCGATCTTATTATTGTTCGTTGGATTCAATTTATTAGCGGTGCCATTTATACAGGGATGCTCTTTTTTTATCTTTGCATCCTGCCAAAAGGAAGCTTGCAAAGTGCATCGATTGAAAAGAAATACCGTAAAATCTTTCAGATTGCCTATGTTTTGTTATTTTTGAGCATTTTAATCAATTTACCATTACAAGCAGTGATTCAGACAAATCGCAGCTGGCTAGAGGTATGGGACCTATCCATCTTTAAAGATTTGATCACAAGCTCTACATTTGGGCAAGTATGGGTTTTCCAATTTATTTTGACTCTTCTATTAGTCAGATTCTCATTTCGTATTTTTGCGAAAAAAAATAACAGATTTTTATGGATTGCTTTTATTTTAGGTAACACCTTACTAGTCTTGAAGGCAATGACCAGCCATGCATCGACAGCGGAAAACAAGATTCTTGCCATAACAATGGACAGCTTGCATTTGGCAGCCTCCTCCATTTGGATTGGAAGTCTCATTGCCATGATCGCTTTTCTACCTTTAAGAAAAAAGGAAGAAGGGAAAATCTTTTTCAGAGGCATCGTTCATTTGTTTTTTCCTTGGGGAGTGTTTTTTGTTTTCATATTAGCAGCTAGTGGTGTCTATAGCAGCTTTTTATACATTCCTACAATAAATTCAATCTTTCATACAAATTATGGAAAGGTTTTATTAGGAAAAATAATCTTATTTTTCATTATGCTCTTATTTGCTTTAGTGAATTCGATTAAAGCGAGAAAACATAAAGGGAATGGCTGGCGCTTTTCTCTATGGGGGGAAACCCTAACAGGGCTTGCTGCCCTGGTATTAGCGGTGATTTTAACCAATTTGCCAACGGCAATGGCAGCACCTGGACCATTTAATGAAACCAAAGCTTTGGACAAAAATACAATTTCATTAAGAGTTGGCCCCAATGTTAGCGGACCAAATACTTTTGATGTATCTGTTAAAGATCAGAAGGGAAAACCAATTACGAATATTCAACAAGTATCCCTTACGTTCACTTCAAAAGAAATAGCAATGGGTGATAATACAATTATTGTTCAAAAAATAGCAGATGGTCATTATCAAACCCAAGGAATGTACTTTAATATGGCAGGGTGTTGGAATGTTCATGTTCATGTGCTGACCAAATCATTAGAGGACGTTGATGCTGATTTTTCTGTTCTGGTGGGTAGTCAATAAACTATAGATATAGGAGTTTTACAAATGAAGAAAATGACGCTAAGTTTTTCAAAAATATCACTAGCTACAATCTTGATCCTTAGCCTTTTTAGCAGCATTGCCAGCGCACATGTGACAGTTATTCCTAAAACATCGACACCAGGAGCATGGGAAACGTACACCGTTAAGGTTCCGGTAGAAAAAGAATCTGCAACCACAAAATTAACCCTTAAAATACCTGCTGGTGTAGAATTTGAGCAATACCAGCCAGTACCAGGCTGGAATGTTACGCTACAGAAGGATGCAAATGGGAAAGTGACAAGCATTACTTTTGAAACAACCGGAGAAGGGATCTTGCCTGGTCAATTTCAATCATTTTCATTTGTAGCCAAAAATCCTGGCCAAGCTGGAAAGGCAGCATGGGATGCTTACCAATATTATAAAGATGGCAGTGTCGTTGAATGGACCGGAGACGAAAGTTCCAAATCACCACATTCGATTACGGATATAGTAAAAGCAACAGCCAATCAAATGCCGGGAATGAATATGCAGTCTGCTAAGGAAACGCCAAAAACAGCAACAACAACCGCTGCAACGAACAATTCGCTTCCACTAATCTTATCAATTGTAGCCGTTTTATTATCTTTGGTAGGAATAGGTCTTGCTTTTAGAAAAAGATAAATCAGTTTAACAAGGGACATAGAAAAAACTCTATGTCCCTTTTTCAATGGTTAATTGACAAAAAAATAATCGATCGAGCTACTCGATGCCCGAGAAGGAGAAAAAATCGGTGTTAGGGTAATCGATTGGGCTTCTTGATGCCCGAGAAGGAGAAAAAATCAGTGTTAGGGTAATCGATCGGGCTTCTCGATGCCCAAGAAGGAGAAAAAATCGGTGTTAGGGTAATCGATCGGGCTTCTCGATGCCCAAGAAGGTAAAAAAATGGGCGTTAGGGTAATCGATCGGGCTTCTCGATTCCAGAGAAGATGAAAAAATTGGTGTTACGGTAATCGATGATTCCTCGATGCTCCAGAAGAAACAAAAAAGAACTAAGGCGTATAAACACCATGATAATGTTTGGTCCATGCTCTAATCAATATAAATAGAAAAGTGCAACGTAATGTTCTCGAAATATGATGTAATAAAACAGTAATGTCTTGGAATATATTCCATTTTTTGGTTCAAAATTAGAGTGTGGTGTTAATTTCCATTTAATAGATTAATTGCTTGATGGCAATAGATAGAATCATCTTCTTGTTTGTTACCACTTATTGGTCAATGAAACCTTATGTTACAGCTGATAGCCTTGTAGTAGAGACAACAGAACAACTACTAGGAGGTAACACATGAAAAAATTTAAAAAACTAGTAATTGCTGCTGGGTTGATCTTATCAATGTCGGCATTTACCTTAAATTCAAAATCAGAAGCAGCAGCTACAGGTACCATTCATAAAGTACAAGCTGGTGAAACTTACTGGAAAATAGCAAAAGAGTTTGGAATTCCGTTAAATAGCTTAATGACTGCCAATCATAATGAAAAACTATATGCTGGAGAAAACATCGTGCTACCTTATGCAACGATTTCAGCAGCAGATAAAGATCTTATGGCACGTCTTGTGCATGCTGAAGCTGTTGGAGAACCATACGCAGGGAAGGTTGCAGTCGCAACGGTTATTTTGAATCGAGTAAAAAGCCCGGATTTCCCTAACTCTATTCGCAGTGTCATTTATCAAATTGCCAATGGCCACTATGCCTTTACACCTGTAGAAAACGGTCAAATCAATCAGCCTGCAGATTATGCATCTAAAAAAGCGGTAAATGAAGCGATTGCTTTTAGTGGAAAAGGAAGTGGTTCATTGTTTTTCTACAACCCTAAAACTTCAACAAGTTCTTATGTTGCTTCACGTCAAGTGACAGTAAGAATTGGAAATCATGTATTTGCGAAATAATGAAGCGGGGCCAGTCCAAAAGTGGACTGGTTCTTTTGTTTTATAGTATTTTTTACTTCTCATCTATTATAATTTCATTTATAGTAATGTATATATATGCAGATTTTCTATAGCGAATTAAAGTGTGAAAGCGATTGGAGAAATGAGGTAAACGATGATAAAGACGATCTTATTTGATGTGGATGGGGTTCTTCTTAGTGAAGAGCATTACTTCGATGCGTCAGCACTGACGGTTTGGGAAATGCTGATTAGCAAAAATTACTTAGGGCTCATGCCGGAAGAATTCAAAACGGATTACAGTGAAGCGGAAATTGCCGCTATTAGAGATACTGTATTTAAAAAAGATACAGTTTTGGAGCTGCAAAAATCCCGTGGTCTTAATGCCAATTGGGATATGATTTATTTAACATTCAGTTATCAGCTCATACATCTTTTGTCACAAATAAAAGAGACGGAATCTGAAAAAATTGAACGCTGGTTAAGTAAGGATATTGACCGAGATACTTTATTAGAAATAGCATCTGTGCTGGCCCAGTATAAAGTGGCGTTTGATTTTGGTAAATTCAATGAGGATTTCGGAAGGTCAACAGAAACAAAGCAAGGCTTAATGGACTATCTTAATGTTCTTGCTTTTGAAAAACTAGGTGTAGAAACACGGATTTTTTCAGGTAAAGGTACGCTATGGTCTGTATGTGAACATGCTTCACAAGAATGGTATGTTGGTGATGAACATATTATGGCATCAACAGGAAAACCTTCCATTCAACTTGGCAAAAAAGGATTTTTGGCCAATGAAACGACGACATGTCCGGCAAAGGAAATAAGCCAGTTATTTCAATATTTGATCGACAAAGGGATTTCAATTGGAATTGGTACAGGCCGCCCTGCTCTTGAAACGATCCAACCTTTTAAACATTTAGATTGGCTTAAATATTTCCGAGAAAATCATATCATCACGGCAGATGAAGTTGCGAGTGCAGAGAAGGAAGTCCCTAACGGCGTTTCTCTCTCCAAACCTAATCCTTTCACCTATGTGATGGCATTAAGGGGCAAAGGACATTCTGCGCTAGAATGTATAAGTGAAAAATTACCTATTGAAAATGGAAATGATGTTTTAATTGTGGGTGATTCTTTAGCAGACTTATTGGCTGCAAGAGAAATGGGCTGCCGCTTTGCCGCTGTTTTAACTGGCCTATCAGGTCAAGAGGCAAGAAGCGATTTTGAGGAGCATGGTGCGGAAATAATCCTTGATACGGTATTAGAAGTGAAGGAAATCATCAACCAATTATAAAAGTAAGAGGCTGACATAAAAAGTCAGCCTCGTTTTTATTAAGCCATATTACTTATTCGGAAATTCTGAATCCGCATTTTCTAACTCAAGAATCTGCGCCTCTTCTAACCCCTTGATCTTCGAAAGAGCCTTAATAACATCGGCATCCAACGTCTTATCCAGGGTTAACACCATAAGTGCTTCACCGCCAACAATTGTTCTTCCAACCTGCATCGTACCAATGTTGATTTGATAATCCCCTAAAAGGGACCCTACTTTACCAATCATTCCTGGAATATCCTGATGTTTAATATACAACATAAACTTCTCAGGTCTAACATCGATCCGATAGTTATTCATTTTTACGATTCTTGCCCCATAGCCATTAAGGACTGTGGCGCCAATGCTAGCAGTAACATCTCCATTCGCAACGGTTAACTCCATATAATTGGCAAACCCGATATTGGACGCATTCTTCTGAACGTTGTAGGATACCCCTTGTTCCTTTAAGAGATGAAACGCATTAATAAGATTGACCGAATCACTTAAATGATGGGATAAGACCCCTTTGACCATCGTCCGTGTTAATAAATCGGTATCTTCCTCAATCAGTTCACCGAAATAATTGATTTCAATTTTCTTTGGTGCTTTCTTCAGTAATGGAACAACGAGCTGCCCAATCTGTTCACCAAGCAGCAAGTATGGCTTCATCTTTTGCTGGGTCTCGCCGGACATTTGTGGCATATTGACAGCATTTGTGACAGACTTGGTTTCAAAAATATCGATGATTTCTGCACTAACTTCTTGAGCTACTTTTTCTTGGGCTTCAACGGTTGAGGCCCCAAGATGCGGTGTCACGATGATATTAGGATTTTCAAGTATTTCAGGGTCTGCGACAGGTTCTTTTGAAAAAACATCAAGGGCTGCACCAGCAACATGGCCGGACTGGATGGCGTTGACCAATGCTTTCTCGTCAATGATTCCACCGCGGGCACAGTTGATGAAGCGGACACCTTTTTTTGTTTTTTTCAAGTAATCCTCATTAATCAGGTTTCTTGTTTCATTTGTTAATGGTGTATGAATCGTTATAAAATCAGATTCACGTGCAATGGTGTCTAAGTTTGCTTTGGTAATTCCCAATTTTTTAGCTCTTTCCGAAGAAAGATAAGGGTCATATCCTAAAATGTTCATGCCGAAGCTTTTGGCCCGTTTTGCCACTTCTGTTCCGATTTTCCCCATTCCGATAATGCCAAGGTTCTTTTTGTATAATTCAACGCCCTTAAAGGA
>PSRI01000119.1 GCA_003175935.1 Bacteroidota bacterium | reverse complement strand
CGGGAGATTACCCTGAGGTAAAAAATACTTGCAAGAACCAAAAAACGTTGTAACTTAGACCTAGTTTTCATAGGGTACGGATTAAAAACGGGCCAGGGTTTCTACCCAGGCCCAATTTATTTTAGGGAATTTTGCAATCTATACTTCGCATGCATACAAGGGGTTTTTACAGGTTAATTTTCTCAAATCTGTAGCCTTGCTCCGAAAACTGCTTCAGAACTATCGGTAACGCATACCTTAATCTGTCAAAAGCTTTCTCACTGTCGTGAAAAACTACGATGCTTCCCGGACCTGCTTTGAGCAATACTTTTTCTGCGCAAACGTTGCCGGAAATTTTGGTATCGAAGTCACCACTTAACACTGTCCACATCACAATATTATATCCAAATTTCGTATTCAAGTTCCGGATTTGAAATTTTGATATTCTGCCGTAGGGAGGACGGAAAAGTTTTGAATCAATAAATTTTGCAGCAGTCAAAATATTTTCCAGGTAAACAAGATCATCTGTTTTCCATCCGTTCAAATGATTGTAAGTGTGATTTCCCACCCGATGTCCTTCATCCAAAATTCGCCTGTATAAATTTTTTTCTTCCACCACATTTTTACCAATGCAAAAAAATGTTGCTTTAGCATTATATTTTTTCAGCTCATCTAAAACAAATGGAGTAGCTATTGGATGTGGGCCATCATCGAAAGTGAGATAAATAATTTTCTCTTTCGATGGAATTTCCCAAATGCATTCGGAATAAAATTTTTTTAAGATCCACGGTGTTTTGGTAAAATAAAACATCAGCTATTTTTTTACCTGCAACTCAACTACAATATCATTGTCCGACATATTCGTTGAAGAAGTTTCCAATGCAAGCGATCCTTTGTCGAGTTTATATGAAATCGGTTGTCCATTTTTAAGCCATACGCATTTTGTGATTTTCGCGTAAGGGAAATTTGGTACAGTCAAACCTGAGCCGGGATCTTTAAGTATATGCACATAAACTTTATCATCTTTTTCAGTTACGCATCCCCAATCCTGGGGCTTAATAAATCCGCGATGCGTTGAATAAATACTTTCACCATAAGTCTTTAACCAATTGCCCATGTATTTCAATCTATCTACAAACTCCGGTTGTATCTCTCCGTTAGGCATGGGACCTACATTTAATAATAAATTGGCGCCATTACCCGATGCTCTCACCAGAAGAGAAATTAACTGTGCGTAAGTTTTGTAAGCAGTATCTGTTATATCAAATCCCCATGAACCGTTGATGGTTTCGCAGGTTTCCAGGGGCAAGGCAGAAACTTTGGAAGGATCCGTTCCCCAACCTGTTGTGTTTTCACCGGGCAGGTCACGCTCAAACATCTGGAAATCCTCTCCCGGAAAGGGTTTCAGGTGATGGTTGTTTCCTATCAATGCCGAGGGTTGAAGTTTGTGAATGAGCCCATAAATTTCATTGTAATGCCAATCAACATTTGTGGTATCTCCCCATTTTTTATTCTTTTCATCCCAGGGTACCTGGTCCCAATGCCCATCAAACCATACTCCGGCAATCTCTCCATAATTTGTCAGCAATTCAGTCAGTTGTTCTTTCATGAAAGAGATATAATCGTTCCAGTTTCCACGTCTAGTTCTTCCAGTCCCTTTACCTGTTCTTCCGGTCCAGTACTGGTAATCTTCCCTTCTCCAATCTAACAAAGAGTAGTAAACGAATAATTTTATGCCCTGGCGATGACACTCATCGGCAATCATCTTCACAATGTCTTTACCATAAAGTGAATTCATGATATTGTAATCAGATGCTTTTGTATTCCACATACTGAATCCATCATGATGGCGGGTAATTAGTGTGATGTATTGCATCCCGGCATTTTTAACCATGCTTACCCATTCCTTTGCATCAAACTTTACAGGATTAAAAAAATCTTTGAGTCGTTCATAATTTTTGACTGTAATATTCCTATTATTCATCACCCATTCGCCACTACCCGGAATGCTAAAAGGTCCCCAATGAATAAACAGCCCAAACTTTGCATTTGTGAACCATTGTTTAGCGGCGATGTTTTCGGGTGTATTCGCCGCGGTTTGTGACAGGCCCTCGATTGTAAATGAAAATAAGAGCAACAAAAAAGCAATCCCTGATTTCATAGTAGTAAAAATGATGAAGAATAAAGATAAATTAAAAAAGGCCCTTTGCCTCAATTCAATTCCTGGCTATTGAATAATTTATTTTCTTAAGTTGATACTGTGTCTAATTCTTAAATTTGCCGTCCATGGCAACAAATAATAAAGTTCGTGTACGATTCGCTCCGAGCCCAACTGGAGGTTTGCATTTGGGAGGAGTGAGAACTGTATTGTTCAATTATCTTTTTGCAAAACAACATAAAGGCGATTTTATATTAAGAATCGAGGATACGGATCAAAGCAGATTCGTGCCTGGCGCGGAACAATATATAGTTGATTGTTTAACCTGGTGCGGATTGATCCCCGATGAGAGTCCATCCCTGGGAGGAGATTATGCACCATACCGGCAAAGCGAAAGAAAACCTTTATATCGTCAGTATGCAGAACAACTCGTTGAAAGCGGTCACGCTTATTATGCATTTGATACTCCTGAAGAGTTAGATGCTATGAGAGCTAAATTTAAATCTGAACACAATGCATCACCCCAGTATGATCACCAGGTTAGAATGCAAATGAGAAATTCTCTCAGCCTTCCCTCGCATGAAATAAAAAGATTACTCGATGAAGGTATTCCTCATGTAATCAGAATTAAGATGCCTGTAGATGAAGTTGTTGGATTGAAGGATATGATAAGAGGTGGAGTCAATTTTAATACTTCACAGGTTGATGATAAAGTATTATTGAAGGGTGATGGGATGCCCACTTATCACTTAGCAGTAGTGGTAGACGATTATCTCATGAAAATAACACATGCTTTCCGCGGAGAAGAATGGTTGCCGAGTGCAGCCGTGCATGTTTTATTATGGAAATATTTAGGTTGGGAAGACGCAATGCCGCAATGGGCGCATTTGCCATTGATCTTAAAACCCGATGGAAATGGAAAACTGAGTAAGAGAGATGGAGATCGCCTGGGCTTTCCTGTTTTTGCAATGGACTGGCTCGATCCTAAAACAAACGAACTCACTAAAGGATTTAAAGAATTGGGATTTCTTCCATCTGCATTCATAAACCTACTCGCAATGCTGGGCTGGAATGATGGAACTACCCGTGAGCTATTTACGCTCGACGAATTAATTCATAATTTTTCAATCGAAAGAGTACATAAGGGCGGAGCAAAATTTGATTTTGAAAAGGCAAAATGGTTTAACCATGAATGGATCAAAAATTCCACAGCAAAAGCATTGTTCCCTGAAGTGAAAAAATTATTTGAGCAGGAAAATGTGGCCATCAATAACGACGCACAACTCGAAAGGGTAATTGAACTTACTAAAGAGAGATGCACGCTCCTGACTGATTTTATTACCCAGGGTAAATTCTTTTTTGTTGCTCCAGAAGAGATAAACGGCGAACCCATTAAGGCCAAATGGAATTCAGACAAGGCAAATTTTTTCGAGGAATTTAGCAGGCTTCTCAAAGCCACAGATACGATTGATGCTATTTCTGCAGAGACTATTTTTAAAAACCTTGCGACAGAAAAAAATATCAAACCTGGTGAATTGCAACTTCCATTGAGGATTATGTTGGTAGGAGATAAATATGGTCCCCCCGTTTTTGATATTGCTGCTACTCTCGGGAAAGACGAAACCTGCATACGGATCCTTAGTGCATTGGCACAGCTGCCTTAATCTCACGCAAGGGCGCTGATACTGCCCCAATCGATCGGGACCGGAATGACACGAAGACCCAAAG
This sequence comes from Bacteroidota bacterium, assembly GCA_003175935.1. Taxonomy (GTDB): domain Bacteria; phylum Bacteroidota; class Bacteroidia; order Chitinophagales; family Chitinophagaceae; genus PSRI01. The sequence continues at coordinate 3,617 of PSRI01000119.1, read as the reverse complement.
AGTAGTAAATTAGAGAACTAAACGATTCTCTATGCACCGACTTATCCTCCTTATTTGTGTTTGTTCCCGTTCATTTTTGTCATTTACGCAGACAAAAGAGTGGCCCGTATTAAAACATTACGAGGGCAATAATATTTACAAAATCGCAATGCCCGTTGGAGGTATTGGAACAGGAGCGATTTCCATTGGAGGAAATGGCCAATGGAAAGACGTGGAGATAATGAATAAGCCTGGTATAGGATTTTATGGTGCGCAATCTCCCAAAGAAGCGCCTTGTTTTATGATTTATGTTGAAGACAATTCGGGGAAAAAAATTACAAGAACATTGATGGGTCCTATTTCGCCTGCAGATTACACAGGCCAGCAGGGTAGCGAAGAACCAAATCACGGGTTACCAAGATTTTCTGAAGCAAGTTTTGATGCCGCATATCCATTTGCGACAGTCAGTTTGAAAGATTACAAGCTTCCCCTAACAGCGAAACTTCGGGTATTCAATCCATTTATTCCTGGCAATGCTGATGCGAGCGGAATTCCTGTTGCTGTAATAAGATATGAAATTTCAAATCCGGGAAATCAGCCACTCACTATTTCAGTTGCCGGATCGATGAATAATTTTATCGGCATGGATGGATCCGTTGTTGAAATCAGTGGATTCGATCGTTCCCTAATTCCTCAGGGCGCTAAAAACAATCGCAATACATTTAAACAAACCAACGATCTCGCTGGAATCTTTATGAGTTCTGATAGCGTAGATCATGATGCGGGCGCCTGGGGAACTATGGCTCTGGCAACTTCCGAAATAAATAAAGGTTATACCATTTCTTACAGAACTGAATTTGATCCGAAAGGTTGGAACGAAAATATTACTGATATGTGGGATGATTTTTCTGATGACGGAGTTTTTAAGGATACAACTTTTCAATCCAAAGTAAATAGTCCCCGATCAGCATTGGCAATTAAATGTAAGTTGGCTCCAGGTGAAACAAAGTCTTTTCAATTTTTATTGGGATGGAGATTTCCAAATCGAAAAGATTGGGAAGACAAAGTAACTGTAGGAAATTATTATGCTACAAAATATCAGGATGGCTGGGACGTACTCGAAAAAACTTTGCCTCAATTAAATAACCTGGAAAATAAAACAGTAGAATTTGTCAATCTCTTACTTCAAAGTGATTATCCTCAAATTGCAAAAGAAGCTGCACTTTTTAATACCAGTACACTAAGATCGCAAACAACATTTCGAACGAGCGACGGTTATTTTTTTGGTTGGGAAGGCGTATTCGCAAGTACCGGTTCCTGTTTTGGTAATTGCACTCACGTTTGGAACTATGAACAAACGACGGCTTTTCTTTTTGGTGAACTCGCCCGAAAAATGCGGGAGGTTGAATATAATTATGCGTTGGTGGATCAAACAGGATTAATGGCTTTTCGTGTTAGTCTCCCACTTAAAAAGAATACCAGTTGGGTTGCTGCCGCAGCCGACGGACAAATGGGAACGGTAATGAAAGTATATCGCGAATGGCAATTGTCTGGTGACAATGATTTTTTAAAAGCAATCTGGCCCGGAGTTAAGAAGGCACTTTCATTCGCATGGATTCCAGGGGGCTGGGATGCTGACAAGGATGGTGTGATGGAGGGTTGTCAGCATAATACAATGGACATAGAATATTATGGTCCCAATCCCGAAATTGAATTTTGGTATTTGGGTGCTTTGAAAGCTGCCTCAAGGATGGCAACTTTTTTAAAGGACAATGATTTTGCAAAAACCTGCACCGAGCTTTACAATTCAGGAAGTAAATGGACCGACGAGCATTTGTTCAATGGTGAATTTTATATTCAGAAAATTCAACCTGCTGCTGATAAATCTGCAATTGCAACTGGTTTGTTGGTTGGTATGGGATCTAAGGATTTTAATAATCCCGATTTTCAAATTGGTGAAGGATGTCTGGTAGATCAATTGGTAGGACAAAACATGGCATTAATCACCGGACTTGGTTATCTCACCAAATCAGAAAATGTCCGCAAAGCATTAAAGAGTATCTATAAATATAATTACGTTCAGAATTTTGGTGAGCATTTCAACAACATGCGATCTTATGCGCTTGGAAATGAATCCGGACTTATGCTTACCGCCTATCCCGATCCTTCAAAACGACCAAGAGTTCCTTTATCATATGCGTTTGAAGCCTGGACCGGTTTAGAATATACGGCTGCTGCCGGAATGATTTACGCCGGAATGGAAGGTGAGGCAATACAAACTGTCACGAATGTTCGTAACCGTTATGATGGATTCAAACGGAATCCATTCAACGAAGAAGAATGTGGCAATCATTATGCCCGTGCAATGGCGTCCTGGTCAACCTTATTGGCCTGGAGCAAATTCAATTATTCAGCAGTAGATAAAAAAATTTCATTTACATCTCGCCCGGGGAATTATTTCTGGTCGAATGGATACAGTTGGGGATCTGCAGTTGTGAAATCCGGAAGCATTCAAATATCTGTACATTATGGAAGTTTGAATTTGAGTACGATTGAATTGAAGGATTATGGCGAACTAAATTTGAAGGAAGCAGTCACATTAAAAGAAGGGGATTCTAAATTATTTTCTATCCTTCATAAATAATTAAATTCATTTGAAATATAGCTTATTACTCAAATTCAGAAACTATGAAAAGATTGCTGATAATTTCTTTTTGCTTTACCCTCAATTTACAGTTAAAAGCACAGCAGCCCATTAAATTAATTATTCGCGGAGATGATATGGGCTATTCTCATTCAGGGAACGAGGCCATAATTAAAGTGTACAAAGAGGGCATTGAAAAATCAATTGAAATAATCGTGCCCTCGCCCTGGTTTCCTGAAGCCGTTGCTTTGCTGAAGGCCAATCCAACTGCTGACGTGGGGGTTCATCTTGCAATCACCAGTGAATGGGACAATGTAAAATGGAGGCCCGTTTCTAATTGCGAAAGTTTGAAAGATGAGGACGGATATTTTTTTCCAATGATAATGCCCAATAAAAACTATCCGGGTAGAGCGGTCACAGAAAATAAATGGAAATTGTCGGACGTTGAAAAGGACTTCCGGGCCCAAATTGAACTTGCTCTAAAAAAAATTCCGAGGATCACACATATTAGCGGCCACATGGGGTGCACTTACATAAATGATTCAGTTACTGCATTGGTGAAAAGGCTGGCCCAGGAATATAAAATAGATATCGATCCAATAGCAATGGGTGTTAAATATGTTGGGTACGACGGTCCGCATAAAACTCTTAGTGAAAAAATTAAAAGTTTTAAAAGTATGCTCAATAAGCTTGAGCCCGGTAAAACTTACCTTTTCCTGGATCACCCGGGATTGGATTCACCCGAGTTGGAAGCAATACACCATATCGGTTATGAAAATGTTGCAGAGGACCGTCAGGTTGTTGTTGATCTCTGGACCAATCAGGAAATAAAAGATTTGATAAAGCAAAAAGGAATTCAGTTAATTAGTTATGGGGATTTGAAGAAATAGAACGACTGATCAGTTCTTGCAGATGTCATTTCGAACAAGCCGGAATGAAGTGACAGCGTTTGGGAAAAGGTGTCCTGCGCAGAGAGAAGTTTGATTCACACGGA
>PSRI01000236.1 GCA_003175935.1 Bacteroidota bacterium | reverse complement strand
CTTAATCCTGATGATATCAATATTTACAGACAACTAAGCGGAGGTGTTACCTCGTCTCATATTTTACATGGATCTGCAAATACAATCGGCGGACAGACTCAATTAATTAAATTAAGATGGGGTGCGAATGATGAAGATCTCAAATTCAAAAACTGGGATCCGTTCATCAAATTCGCCCTTGGTGAAAACGTAAAGAGAACGACCTCTTCAAATAATAATCGTTTCCCTGATACGAGAATGGGTGTAGAAGAAGTATTGATGGATGCGTTCCAAAGAGCTTCAGATTACCAGAATGCTATTAAGAAAGCCGGCAAGCCTGGTGTAGTTAGAAGAGACCTGGAATTAGATGCACTTGTTGAAATCCTCAATAAGAAAAGATTCATCACCTGCCACTCTTATGTGCAAAGTGAAATCACTGCTTTATTGCGGGTAGCTGACAAATTCGGATTTAAGGTGAATACATTTACGCATATCCTTGAGGGTTATAAAGTGGCCGATAAAATGAAAGAGCGCGATGCTAATGCATCAACGTTCTCCGACTGGTGGGCATATAAAATAGAAGTTACTGATGCAATTGCTTACAATGCGGCTATCATGCAACAGGTAGGACTTAATGTTTGTATTAATTCCGATGACGCAGAAATGGCCCGCCGTCTCAATCAGGAAGCAGCAAAAACTGTTAAGTATGGCGGCGTTTCCGAAGAGAATGCGTTTAAAATGGTAACGCTCAATCCCGCAAAAGCATTACACGTAGCCGATCGCGTTGGAAGTATAAAAGTTGGAAAAGATGCTGATCTTGTTTTGTGGAGTGATAACCCACTCAGCATTTATGCGAAAGCAATGAAAACAATTGTGGACGGAACTGTTTATTTCGACAGGGACCACGACCTGCAATTGAGAAAACAAATTGCTACAGAAAGGAGCAGGCTGATTCAAAAAATGTTATCAGAGAAAAAATCTGGTGGCGCAGTTGCCCCTGCAACTCCGAGCTTTATGACCATCCTGAATTGCGATGATCACGGCCTCCATAGTGGTCTGATCACAATTGACGGTGGAGAAGAAACCAATACTAACAAGTAATCAGCAACAACATGAAAAGCAAAATATATTTAACGATCACATTTCTCCTCTCCGTTTTATTTGTAACGGCCCAGGATGATGTATATCCCGCAAAAGATTACAAGGGACAATTATTTATAACTCACGGAACAGTTCACGTTGGAAATGGTGAGGTAATTGAAGACGCAACTGTTCAGGTAAACAACGGAAAAATAGTAAAAGTTGGAAAAGATATTTCAGTTCCCCAGGGTGATGCAAAAGTTTTTGATGCAAAAGGTAAACAGGTTTATCCGGGTTTGATTTTATCTGTAACAGATCTTGGCTTAAAAGAAATTGCCAATGGTGCAAGAGGATCCAATGATTACGATGAATTGGGTGAATACAATCCAAATATTCGTTCCATAGTCGCGTACAATACGGATTCCAAAATCATCAATACACTAAAAGCAAATGGAATTCTACTCGCATCTGTAACTCCCGAAGGGGGCACAATCAGTGGTTCTTCATCAGTTGTGCAACTGGATGCATGGAATTGGGAAGACGCGGCCTATAAAATGGATGGCGCACTGCATCTAAACATGCCCACCTTTATTACAAGACCTAATCGCTTTGCTTTTTTTGGAGGTCCTCAAGGTCCACAAGAAGATCCAACAAAGCAGGCTCTCGCTAAAGTTGAAGAGATCAAAAGTTTTTTAAGTCAGGCCAAAGGTTATGCAGCAGAGGGAACACATGAAACTGTGAATCTCAAATTTGAAGCAGCAAAAGGTTTGTTTGATAAAAAGCAAAAACTTTTTGTACATGCAGAGCAGGTTAAACAAATGCTGGTTGCAGTTGATTTTGTAAAAGAATTTGGAATTGACGTAGTAATTGTTGGCGGTAGTGAATCCTGGCAAATTGCAGATTTATTGAAAGCAAATAATATTTCAGTGATCTTACAGTCTGAACACAGTTTGCCAAATGCCGAAGACGATGACGTGGATCAACCATATAAAACTCCTACCATGTTGCAAAAAGCAGGAGTGCTTTTTGCTCTTAATGATGACCATGAAGAAAGCCGCTACAGAAACCTCATGTTTAATGCCGGTACTGCGGCCACTTATGGACTTTCAAAAGAAGAAGCACTGACCGCGATTACGCTTAATGCTGCAAAAATTTTGGGTGTTGATGATCGTACCGGTTCTTTAGAGGCTGGCAAAGACGCAAATATCATTGTAAGCGATGGTGATATTTTGGATATGAGAACAAGCAATGTTGTAAAAGCTTATATCCAGGGAAGAGATGTGAGCCTTGAAAACAAACAGAAACAACTGTACGAGAGATACAAAACAAAATATGGATTGAAATAAATTCGTTTCAAAAAATCGAAAGGCCGTCAAAAATCTGACGGCCTTTTTTATTCCTTTGAATTTTTTGGATAATCAAAAAACCAGAATTCCTTTTTGGCCTTTCTGAAATCTTTCCATTTATTGAGGTCGGCCCTGAAAGCAAAAATGCCACAAGTTGGAATATTATCCACCCTTATGGCATCTGTTAATTGATTTGCAAATTCGGTTATTCCTGGATTGTGGGCGAACAGTGCAACATTGTGCCAGTGATCGTCCAATTGTTCTAATACTTCATAAAAGATCTCGGGACTCGCATGGTACAATTCAGATTTCAATACCAACTCATCTTCATTCTTGCCCAGTTCTTTGAGAAATATTTCTGCAGTTCTTCTGGCTCTCTTGGCAGGACTTGAAACCAGCCTGTCGATTGAGAATTTTCGTTCTTCAAGTCGATTAGCCATTTCAGGCGCATCTTTTTTACCACGATCATTCAGTGGACGATCGAAATCGCTTATGGAACTATCGTCCCAGCTGCTTTTGGCGTGGCGAATTAGTAAAATAACCCTCATGCCGAAATCGTTCCGGAAAAATTAGGGAAAATAATACTACTGAGCAAGCTTAGCCTGCTAAAGTAAATAAGTGAGTGTAAATGGAAGAATTTCAAAAGGGTAGCTGATTTGAGACCAGATATGACTACATAGGAAATGAAGGACTTAAAAACGGGTCTAATTCATTCAATGTTTAAACAAAAATCAAGCCAAAGAGTTCAAAAATCAATATCCGCGAATGTTTTTTCCTTCGACGTAATTAATGAACGCCTTGTTAACGACCCTGTTGCCCCCGGAGGTGGGGTAATTTCCTGTGAAATACCAGTCGCCTGTATTTGTAGGGCAGGATTTGTGCAAATCCTCGATGGTCTGATAGATCACATCTATCGGGGTAGTTTCCCCTGCAGGAGTAATGAGTTGGGCTATTTTTTTGGAGACTTCTTCTGCCGTAAAAGGCTTATAAACGTGGCGGACAACATTTTCGCAATGCAACTGGTTGGTTCTTTCCAGCTCCTTGCATTTGTCGTAAAGGTCCTGGATTAGGTATTCCTGGTTTCTTTCTTTGTGGAGCTCAATGGCAGCCTGGAAGGCAATGAAATCACCCATTTTGCTCATATCAATTCCATAACAATCCGGGTATCTTATCTGGGGCGCCGAAGAAACCACTATAATTCTCCTGGGCTCAAGTCTCGCCAGCATTCTCACAATACTTTCCCTTAGAGTTGTGCCTCTTACAATTGAATCATCTATTACTACAAGAGTGTCGACTTTCTTTTTTACAGTGCCATACGTGATATCATAAACGTGCTGAACCATTTCGTTCCGACTCACATCTTCAGTAATAAAGGTTCGCATCTTTACATCCTTAATCGCAATCTTTTCAACCCTGATTCTCCGGTTAATCATTTCGGCGAGCTTCTCTTCATCAAAATCTTTATTCCAGGACTGTATTCTCTGGATTTTTATTTTGTTGAGATAATCTTCCATGCCTTTGAGCAATCCATAAAAAGCAACTTCGGCCGTATTAGGAATGAAAGAGAAAATAGTATTCTTAAGGTCGTAATCAATCGCTTTGAGTACGGGATCGCTCAAATGATATCCAAGAGCGGTCCTCTCTTTATAAATTTTTTCGTCATTTCCTCTGGAGAAATAAATTCTTTCAAAACTGCAGGCTTTTCTTTCCTTGGCTTCAAGCACCTGCTCAATACTATAACTACCATCAACACGCACGATCAAAGCCTGTCCGGGCATTAATTCATGCACATCCTTCTCGCCAACATTGAAAGTTGTTCTAATTGCAGCTCTTTCTGATGCAGCTACAATAATATCATCGCTCACATAATAGTAAGATGGCCTGATGCCATGGGGATCTCTCATTACAAATCCATCACCGCTTCCAATGGCGCCGCCAACATGGTAACCTCCGTCGAACAACTTGAAAGCCTTTCGCAACACATTTACGATGTCCAGTTCACCAGGATTTTGTTCATCTTCCTTCACCAGGAAATGATGAACCACTTCCATCATGGCTGCTAAATCACTCTGCTTTTGAAATTCGCCCGGATCAATATTTACGAGGGAGAATAATTCTTCGGTATTAACCAAATTAAAATTCCCTGCAAGTGCGAGATTGCGTGCAGGGATCGTGTTTCTTTTAATGAAGGGATGACAAAACTCAGAATTATTTTTACCCTGGGTTCCGTATCGGAGATGACCCAGCAAAAGTTCACCCATGAATTTGATATTACCCTTCATGAGTCCCGGATGCTTTTTAAGATCGGGCTGGTATTTTTCGAGTTCGATTATTTCTTCTGAAATCTGCCTGAAAATATCGGCAATAGCCTGAGGAGCAACGCTGCGGATCCTGTGCAGAAATGGATAACCCGGCTCCGTATTCAACTTAATGGCAGCAACACCTGCTCCGTCCTGACCTCTGTTGTGCTGCTTCTCCATCAAAAGATAGAGCTTGTTGAGCCCATACATGACCGTGCCATATTTTTGGAGGTAGTGCGAGAAAGGTTTTCTTAATCGTATGAACGCTAGTCCGCATTCATGCTTTATGGGATCGCTCATGTATAGTTTTAAAAAAGAAGCCGCAAAGTTAAGATCTTTTTCTCAAGTAAATGAACTCTGATTCAAACCCTTTGCAGTTCCCCCTTGAAACACAGCGGAATGGAAATCCCAAGATCAAAAAATGACATTTTGATTACACAATTCCCGCATTGTTAATGAAATTAACAAGGGCAGCTGTGTTCTTCAGATTTAGCTTCTTTAAGATATTATGACGATGGACCTCAACGGTTTTTAAGGTAATGTCGAGCTTGGAAGCAATTTCTTTACTCGAGAGACCCTGTTTAATGAGGTCAATGATTTCAACTTCTCTTTGGGAAAGCAAATTGATATTGGGTTTTACATCATCACCCAAAACCTGCTCCGACAAAATTGTTTTTACTTCATCGCAAATGAATTTGTTTCCTTTTGAAACTTCAATGATCGCATTGATCATTTCTTCCTTCGATGAATTTTTGGTTACATAACCAACCGCGCCTACCTGCAACATTTTTTTTGCATACGCAGGCTGCGAATGCATGGACACACCAATAACTTTCGATGCGGGCGAAAATTTTCTGATTTGCCTAGTTGCATCAACCCCATTCATAGGAGCCATATTCACATCCATTAGCACGATGGCTGGTCTGGCTGATTTTGCCAGTTCTATAGCTTCTTCTCCTGAATTTGTTTCGGCAACTACCTGGAATCTGGGGTCGCTGTTCAAAATGAAGGACCAGGTATCTCTGATTAGCTTATGGTCATCCACTATAAGGATGGTGATTTTGCTGTTCATAACAGGGATCGATGGACTTTTTAAGATAAGGTTCATGGCTATAAAAGTTACAAAATTAAATTCATTGATCAGAATACTTAAACCTGGTGTTTCTATCCCTGCGCAATACGGGCTTCGGGTATCACAACCAATAGTTTACATCCTTGTCCGGGCATCGTATCCAATTCAGCAGTGCCTTCATGAAATTCTGCCCGATTAAAAATATTATTCAAACCCACTCCTTTTCGCGCCCTTTCTGCATCAAATCCATTACCATCATCCGAAATAAGTAAGCGAATGAACCCATCTGTAATAGACAATTCTATACTCACATTTCTTGCATTCGCATGTTTAATAATATTGTTGAGTTGTTCCTGCACAATTCTATAGAGCGTTAATTTTTGATCCAGCGTAATCTGTGATTCAATCGACAAATCACTAAAATCAAAATCTATATTGAACGATTGTGTCATCCGGATTTTGGAGATCACATCAAAAATAGATTCTACCAAACCCAAATCTTTCAAACTCGGAGGCACCAACGAATGGGACAGGTTGCGGATTTCATTGATGGCATAATTGATATTTTTTGAACTCATCTGCAATAATTCCATTCTTCTTCCTTCTTCACTCTTTGCCAGTTCTATATAAAGTTTTGTGGTAGATAGTATCTGATTGATATTATCGTGCAATTCCTTTCCTATTTCAGCACGCTCTTTTTCCTGTGCACCTATTGTAGCTTCTACAACCAGTTTGTGTCTGTTCAGCTCTTCCTGTAATACATGCGCCTGCAGTTTTTTATATTCTGTTATGTCACGCATCGATCCAACCATTCGTATTGCATAACCATTATCATCAAAAATTAAATAGCCCCGATCCACCACCTGCGCATAACTTCCATCTGACCTTAGAAATCTGTATTCGGCTTCAATTGTATTGCTGCTTAGCTCATTCAATTTTTTGCCATAATAAATTTTGTCAATTCTTTTTCTGTCGGCAGGATGAACGCATTTAAGCCACAGTTTATAATCTCCTCTTCCCCTCGGTAAATTATAGCCAAACAATATCCTGAATCCATCTCCCCAATAAATCTCGTTCGTTCTCAAATCCCAATCCCAGATCGCTTCATTGGTGGCACGGGTCGCAAAATTGTATCTCTCGTTTGAAATCCTCAGTTTTTCTTCCGCTTTTTCCTTTTCCAATAATATTCCAAGCATACTTGCAAACTTGCTGATGATTTGAATTTCATCTTCTGTTGGTGATTTTACAACTGCATAGTAAATAGCAAAAGTTGCAAGTACGTTTCCATCGTGATTCAAAATCGGTACCGACCAGCATGCATTCAAACCATACTCACGGGCCAAATCTTTGTATTCTGACCATAATTCATCAGTCTGAGTATCCGTAACAACTACTGTTTCCTTTCTATAGGCCGCAGTTCCACATGAACCTACTTTCGGACCAATTTTCAAGTCAGCAACCAGATCCAGGTATTCTTTTGGCAAACCGGGACCAGAAAATTTAATCAGATGTTCTCCTGAATCGTCAGTCAGATGAACCGAACATATCATCCCTGGGAATATTTTTTCTATTCCCGTTAAAAAATAGTCTACCGTATTTTTCAAAGTCGATCCAACTTTGGCATTCATTTCAAAAACAAGTCGCTCCAGATCCAGTACCATTTCCTGTTGCTTACGTTTAGTTACGTCCTTGAAATAAATAAAAAGGCCATCAGCCGAAGGATAAGCACTGAATTCAATCCATTTCTGCAATCTGTGTACAAACTCTGTAAAGTTTACCGTTAGTGTCGATTCCAGCGCAGTCTTGAATTCATAGAACATCCTGGAATTGATATAATGCGGAAACCTTGACCAAATATTTTGATTAAGAATTTCGGTTGCAGGGATTCCGGTTAAACCCTCCGCCACGTGATTCCAGAGTATTACATTGAATTGTCTGTCGAATGCTACAAAGCCGTCGGTAATGCTGTGAAGGATATTGGCAATATGACCTGAATTCTGTCTTGCCTTTTGCTCCGCTTCTTTTCTGGCAAAGTCTGCTTCTTTTTTATAGGTAAGATCAGAGAAAAATATTACGATAGAATTCACTGCTATATTGTCGAGCATATTATGCGCCCGCACCATCATCCATAACCATTGCCCCTGGTTATTCTTTAAGCGGATTTCATAAAATTTGGCCCTGGGGTTTTGCAAAACTTCATCGTGAAACCCGGATTTTGCTATGGCCTGATCATCCGGATGTACAAGATCGAAACAATTTTTTCCAATCAAATCCACTGGCTCGTATCCCAATACTTTTTTGCAGGAAGGAGCCACATATGAAATGTTTCCATTAGTGTCGGTCAAACAAATTCCATCCAGGGAATCACTGATAAGCGATTTAAAGAACTGTTCACTTTTAATAAGCTCATCTTTGACTTTTTCTTTTTCGGTGATGTCAGTTGAAATGAGACCCACTCCGGACACTATAGAATGATCATCGAATATTGGGAAATAGGTATTGAGTAAAATTCTGTGGCCATTTGCTGAAGGAATCTTTCCTGTTACTTCTGCAACTTCACCTTTAAACACTTTTTCATCGAACAACATTCTTCTGCTTTCCTTGAGATCATCTTGAATGGTTTCAAAAAAATCGAGGCCCGCATATAATTCGTGCCCGAATCCATTACGATAAAACTCTGCTGCCACCTTATTAAAAAATACAACCCGCAGGTTTGTATCCAACAGGATGAAACAATTATAACTGTGTTTCAGAACCAGGTCGAGAAAATATGCAGGTTCTCGCAATGGTTTTGCCAGTAATGCATCAGCAGATTCATCTTTCATACTTGAAAGCTTGATCAGGTTTTCAGAAACCTCATCGTAGTGGATACTACTTACACAAAGAATACATGATGCAGATTCAGAATTATCAGGAATAATGGGATAAAAGAACCAGCATCGCTTCGATCGTACATCTTCGTCGTCAAATGCGTCGAGCCAAACTGATGTTTCTTCTAAATTGTCCAATACTGTTCCCAGTATCGAATCCATTTTGATTCTGTCGTTATTAAACAGAACTTCACTGAGATGTATAGTCGAAGAATTTCTTCTTAATAGTTCAAATCTTTCTTTCGTCGCGGTACTTGCAAAAAGGATATTGCCATCTAAATCAGAAAGAAGCAGGTAAATAGATTCAATTTCTCCGTGAGGGTCTTTGGTTTTCCACGCAGTAGCTGTCATATTATACGACCACCTTTTTCATGTGCACATTTAGGAATCATGGATCAATACAAACACTTATGTGCCGACAATTTAAATAAAAAACCAGCCATTAACACGTAATAGCTGGTCTATAATTTGGTCTATAAGTGTTTTTTCTTACTGCTTTTTAGCTGTCGAATTTGCGATCCATTTGCTTATCTGTTCACAGTCGTGGAATTCCTTGTCAACCGTGATATAAAACGTTGGCATTTTGCTTTGGAACCATTTCTCCATCACACCATTTTTCTTTTCCTCGAGGGCCCTTTGAGCGATCTCATTGTAATCATCTTTAAGGTTCTCCGCGTGCGGCTGCGTTTTATTTTGCAGATATAATATTCTAACACCCTGCTTGCCCCTGTCATCTGTAAATGTAACCGGCTGAGAATATTCACCAATTTTCAATTTGTCCAGCATGGCAACCAAATCCTTATCCAGTTGATCAATTGTAACCGAGCTACCTCCGTTCTGGCCAATAATCGAACCCGCGGTGAATTTGCTATTGTCGTCCTCACTATATCTGTCAACAGCCTCGCCAAATCCAATGGTACCTGCTACCAGCTTGGACCTGATTGTATCCAGTTTGGATGTGGCTTCTTTTATTTCTGCATCTGTAACCTTTGGTATTTTAAGAATATGTCTAACAACGATATCATCGCCATTCCTGCTGATAACCTGTATCAGATGGTATCCAAATTTTGATTTGATTACTCTCGAAATCTGACCTTCTTTCAATGCAAATGACGTGTTTAGGAAAGTCTGATCAACATTCTTGTCATTTCTATTGAACTCAAATCTACCCCCCTGATCTTTTGTTCCAGGATCATCACTATACATTTTGGCCAGTTTTTCAAACGTAGTTTGTCCGGTTTCAACCTGTCTTTTATATTCTGTCAATTCATCCTGGGCATACTTTTCCAAATCGCGACTCGCTTTTGGATAGATAACAATTTGTTTGATCTCGAGCTTTGTTTCGTAATAATTGCGTTTGGAAGAATCACTGGAAGTTCTTTCAAAATATTCTTTCACTTCAGTAGGTGTAATTTTTACATTTTCGAGGATCTTATTATGCATGGCGGTTGCCAGCTTACCTTCCCTGATTTGAGGCCTGAAATCCTCTTTGATCTGGTAAACCGTTCTTCCTGCAATTTGTTCCAGGTTCTCTTTTCCGTTGTAGTAGTTGACGAAATTTCGGATCCTTAAATCAAGTTCTGCTTCAACTTCTTCGTCACTTAATGGAAGCGAATCCTTTTCGGCCTGGAGAACTAATGCTTTTTGCGCCATCATTTGCTCCAGCAACATGCAATTCGCATTCGGCGGCATTTCCTGGCCCTGTCTTTTGGCATCTTCAATCTGGTTTGTAATATCAGATTGTAAAACAATCTTATTACCTACGACCCCCACGATTTTGTCGGCCAAAACTTTTTTGGAAACGCCCTGTCCGAGTACAAAGCCTGAAACTCCCAGAAACAAAGTGAAAACGAGGAATTTTTTCATAAAAATCTCATTCAGACGAGCTCAAAAATAAACCTCTATCATATGAACCCCCAGTAAAGGAGTTGATTTAACAAAGGTTTATACTCATTGGGCCCAGTTGAACCCTGTATTATAAAGTACGTTTGATTTCTTCAATTTCAAAAGCTTCAACTACGTCGCCAGCTTTCAAATCATTATAATTTTTAATAGTAAGTCCGCATTCTACACCTGATACCACTTCTTTTACATCATCCTTATATCGCTTTAAAGAACCGAGTTCGCCATGCTGACCTTCTTTTGTTGGATAGATCACAATTCCATCGCGAATGAGGCGAACTTTAGAATTGCGAGCAATCTTTCCGTCGAGCACATAGCAACCGGCAACTGTGGCTTTATCGAACTTATAAACCTCTCTCACTTCCACATTCGCCACTATTTTTTCAGAAATAGTTGGTTCCATCATACCCTCCATCGCACTCTTGATTTCTTCAATCACATTATAGATGATGGAGTAAGTTTTGATTTCTACGCCTTCTGTTTCGGCCAGCTTTGATGCCTGAAGAGAAGGACGTACGTTAAATCCAATGACAACCGCGTCGGATGCGGTTGCGAGCAACACGTCACTTTCGGTAATGGCACCTACAGCTTTATGCACAACGGTTACAGCGATTTCTTCTGTAGATAGTTTTTGGAGTGAATCACTCAACGCTTCTACAGATCCATCCACGTCACCTTTAATGATTAGGTTAAGCTGCTTAAAGTTTCCGAGTGCCAAACGGCGACCGATTTCATCAAGTGTAATATGTTTCTTCGCACGGATACCCTGTTCCCTTAGAATCTGAGCTCTGCGTGTTGCAACATCTTTAGCTTCACTTTCATCAACAAATACTTTGAATTTTTCACCAGCCTGCGGAGCTCCATTCAAACCCAGGATCTGAACAGGTGAAGAAGGACCTGCTTCTTCCAGTCTCTGGTTTCTTTCGTTGAACATTGCTTTTACACGACCATAATGTTGTCCGCTCACAATAATATCACTCTGGTTCAGCGTTCCATTTTGAACCAGCATGGTAGCAACGTATCCGCGACCTTTATCGAGCGATGCTTCAATTATCGTTCCTGAAGCTTCTCTGTCATCATTTGCTTTAAGGTCGAGCAATTCTGATTCAAGTAATATTTTTTCAAGGAGAAGATCCACATTCAAACCTTTCTTGGCAGATATTTCCTGGCTTTGGTACTTTCCTCCCCAATCTTCAACCAACAAATTCATAGATGCAAGTTGTTCCTTTATTTTTTCAGGATTTGCACCGTCTTTGTCGATTTTATTGATCGCAAATATCATGGGAAGTCCGGCCGCCTGAGCGTGACTGATTGCTTCTTTTGTTTGAGGCATCACAGCGTCATCAGCAGCAATTACAATTACTGCAACGTCCGCGGCTTTGGCACCACGGGCACGCATAGCCGTAAATGCTTCGTGACCCGGCGTATCCAGGAAAGTTATTTTTTTGCCAGATGAAGTAGTAACCTGGTAGGCACCGATGTGCTGCGTAATACCACCTGCTTCACCCGCAACAACATTTGCGCTTCTTATATAGTCGAGCAATGAAGTTTTACCATGATCCACGTGACCCATAATCGTAACTACGGGAGGACGTGATACTAATGATTCAGGATCATCTTCCAGTTCTTCTTCTTCCTCCTCAGCGGCATCTTCAATCCCGATAAATTCTACTTCAAATCCAAATTCTCCGGCAACCAGTTCAATTACCTCTGCGTCGAGACGCTGGTTAATTGATACCATGATACCGAGACTCATACACTTTCCAATAACATCAGCAAAGTTCACATTCATCAGGTTCGCCAATTCGCTCACAGTTACAAATTCCGTAACCATGAGTTTGTTGTCCTCCTGTGATTCTCCCGCAAGATGTTCTGCCAGCTCTTCACGCTTAGCCCTCCTGTATTTGGATTTTGTACTCTTTCCTCCTCTGGAAGCGCCGGCTAGTTTAGCTTGAGTCTCACGAATTTTATCCTGAATTTCTTTAGCGTCGATTTCTTTATTCTCGTGTCTTTTATCTCTATGTCCAAATCTTCCGCCGCCACCAGCGCGATTATCTCTTCTGTCACCACCACCCTGGCGATGTTGCGGAGGTCTGTTATTATCTCTTTTCTGATTGTCTTTATTGAAATCTTCCTTGCGAGCCTGGGGTTGAGGTTGTTGCTGATCCCTCTTTTCAATAGGGATACGTTTTCTTTTTCTCTTTTCTTCCTTAGGTTTGGGCCGGGTATCATTTTCAGAAGGAAGTGTGATTTTTCCAATGATCTTGGGACCTTCCAGTTTTTCCGCCCTGATATTTTCAATATGCGGAGCTTCTTCTGGCTCTCCTTCTGATTCTATTTCCTCTACAACTTCTTCTACTGGTTCTTCAACAATTTCAGGCTCTGGCTCCGGATTCTTTGTTTTTGCCACAGGCTTTGGCTCCTTCACTTCCTGGGGTTCCTCAACCGGAGCTTCAGATTTCTTGCCTTTTTTTGGTCTGGTTGATGAATCTATAGCACTCAGATCAATCTTATCTAATATTTTTGGTCCTTCCAGTTCGGGAGCATCAATCTTTACAATTTCAGGCTCAGCCGGCTCTGGAGCTTTTTGTACTGGTTGCTCAACAGGAGGCGGTGCTTCAACAACTGCCAGAACTTCTTTATCTGTAGCTTTTTTCTTGACTTCTTTTTTGAAGGAAATCTCCTCTTCATCTTTCTTCTTCCGGGCTTCCATGATATTACCTTTCGGTATTTCTATCTGGTCGCTTTTTGCCTTTGCAGCTTTATCCGTAGAAAATTCAAGCTGCAACGCACGGTACATTTCCTCCGTGAGTTTGCTCGTGGGCTTCAGATCGTCCTTACCAAATCCTTTCCCAATCAGGAAATCGATAAGCGTATCCTGTCCAATATTGAACTCCTTGGCAGCGCCTAATAACCTTGGCAATTTTACTTCAGACATAATTATGTATCCTTCCCCCGATCTCCTTTTCTTAAGGAGGACGTTAAATTTTAATTTCTAATCAGATTAAACAATGCTTGTCCTAAGGAAGGTTTTGGACAGGCATTATTCTTTTTCGAATTCTTCTTTCAATACCCTTCTTAATTCATCAATAGTTTCCTTTTCCAGATCCGTTCTGCGCTCGAGCTCTTCAGTTGTAAGATCGAGTACACTACGGGCGGTATCGCAACCGATTCTCTTGAGTTCATCAATAACCCATGGCTCAATTTCATCGGTAAATTCATCAAGATCGATATCGAATTCTTCTGTTTGACCTTCGTCATCTCTATAAACATCCAGATCATATCCTGTCAATTCGCAGGCCAATTTAATATTAACGCCCCTGCGTCCAATTGCCAGAGATACCTGGTCTGGTTTTAAGAAAACATTCGCATGTTTCTTTTCAGCATCAATATCCATGGTGCTCACTTTAGCCGGAGTTAATGCACGCTGAATTAAGAGTTGTGTATTGTTGGTCCAGTTGATTACATCAATATTCTCATTCTTCAATTCCCTAACAATTCCATGAATACGGCTACCTTTCATACCCACGCAGGCACCTACCGGATCAATTCGATCGTCGTAAGATTCAACAGCAACCTTGGCTCTTTCACCTGGTTCCCTAACGATTTTGCGAATAACTATCAGGCCATCAAAAATTTCAGGCACTTCAATTTCAAGCAATTTGGCAAGGAATGAAGAGTGGGTTCTGGATAATATAATTACAGGAGAATTATTCTTAAGTTCTACTTTCTTTACAACTGCTCTAACATTTTCTCCTTTTTTGAAATAGTCAGAGGGTATTTGTTCGGATTTGGGAAGTATCAGTTCATTGCCATCTTCATCGAGTAACAAGACTTCTTTTTTCCATACCTGGTATACTTCTGCGCTAACGATCTCGCCCACGCGGTCAGCATATTTTTTAACCAGGCTGCTCTTTTTAAGATCGCTGATACGGCTGGCAAGCGTTTGTTTTGCAGCCAGGATAGCACGGCGACCAAAATCGAGAATATCCACTTCTTCAAAAAGTTCTTCACCTACTTCGAAGTCTGGTTCAATTTTCACAGCGTCACTATAAGCAACTTCAGCAACGGGATTTTGAACTTCGCCATCATCAACTATGGTACGACGGCGGATAATTTCCAGGTCACCTTTTTCAGTATTTACAATCACGTCAAAATTTTCATCTGATCCATACTTCTTACGAAGAAGGGTCTTAAATACATCTTCCAATACTTTCATTAAGGTAGGACGGTCGATATTTTCCGCGTCCTTAAATTCCTGGAAGGATTCAATCAAGTTAATACTTGCCATAGTACTGCTTTTAAAATTTCCGAGCACATCACCTCAGCTGATCAGATCAGCCCTGGTTTGGCTAAAATTGAATTTGAATTTTTGTTGTTTTAATGTTATTAAATGGGAAATGGTGCTGTATGAGTTCTTTTTTCTTTCCGGTGCCTTTAGATTCTTCGATTGTTATTTCTTCGTCGTTTACTTCCAGCAATTTTCCCGTTTTATGAATTCCGTCTAGCAATGTTACTTCTATGTTTCTACCGATGTTCTTTTTGTATTGCCTCCGCATTTTGAGCGGTTCGTCCAGGCCGGGAGAAGAAATTTCGAGTGAAAAATCTCCTGAAGGAAACATACCGCTCTCTTCAATTTTTTTGTACAGGGCTCTGTTATAGGATACACATTTGTCTATAGAAACCCCGGTATCTGAATCAAGAAAAATCTTGATATTATTAGTGGGCTTAATTTTGATTTCAACCAGAAAATAGTCCGGGTTATTTTCTAATAATCCTAACATCATTTCTTCCACAGCCTGGATCGGAGCAACATTGTTCATATACGGTAAAAAGAGAAGGGAACGATCTTCGTTCCCTTTCTTCGTTTCTTTTGCCGATGCAAATTTAATGTATTCCCTCAAAGCACAAAAATTTTTGTTCATGTCAATTTTGCCCGGTCTTTTAATTAATAGTAATTTTAGAAATATCGTTTAGCCATGGCAACCAATCGTGATTTCTCGGAATTTTTAATGGAAAATAAAAAGCTGCTTAAAGAATATGCTGACGCCAGGCTTGAGCTCTTCAAATTGCAGGGCGTTAAGCATTTGTCCAAATCTTTGAGCATGTTTATCTGGCTTACTATTGTGCTTTTTTTCGCATTTTTCATTCTACTCTTCCTGGGATTGCTTTTTGCGTACTGGATCGCCGAAAAAACCGGCAGTAATACCATAGGTTTCGCATCGGCAGCTGGTCTTTTCGTCCTGATTTTGTTGTTACTTTTTGCTTTCAGGAAGAGTTGGTTCCAAACTCCAATATCCAATACCATCATTCGTGAGGCGCTGGATGATGATCATGAATCTTAAACTACTGCGATTATGAGTTCAAATGAAAGAAAATACAGGATCAGGGATATGGAATCCCTGGATGATGAGATCGACAGGCTCAAACTCAAATGCCGGGATATTGAAGGAAAATTCGACGAAAATATTGACCAGCTCAAGGACAATTATGCAATGATGGCCTTCAATTCGGTAATAGGCAACCGCTTAAAAGCCGTTCCTCTTGTTGGAGACATCGCTGCTATCGCCATTAATAATGAAAAAGTTCAAAATTTTATCCAGGAACTCATCGATAAGCTTATTAAGAAGTCTTCCGGTGCCTTTGAAAAACTTGCTATAAAAATCTTCCCCGGAAAAAGTTCAAAATCTGAATAAAAAATTCCTTTAACAAGTTATAAAGACTGCAATTTGACTAATACCCTAATTTTGGGGTATGAGATATATATTCTATTTCATTCTTGGGTATTTGCTGGTTCGATTTATTACGGGATTTGTGATTCCGGTTTTCAGAACCAGTAAACAAATCAGAAGGCAGTTCAATGATATCCATGATCAGATGCAGGAACAAATGAGACAGCAACAGCAACAAAATGACCCTGAAACATCTCATACAAATAACTCATCTCAGATTGGCGAGTACATTGAATTCGAAGAATTGAAATCAAAATAATCTTCCCTGCGTCAATAATTGCTTACCGTTTCTCCATGGAATGCGGCTCTCAGGGCTGCGCAAATTTCAATTTACCTAAATTTGTCTCCTTTCTCAAGAATAAATCATGGCAACTCCAACTTTTGATTTCGGAATGATCGGTCTGGGTGTAATGGGCCGCAATCTCCTTTTAAATATGGCCGATCATGGCTTTAAAGTGATTGGTTACGATAAAGACAATCAGAAAACCCTGGCACTTGAATCTTCGGCAACCGCAAATACCGTTGTAAAAGGTGTAAATAGTTTGCAGGAGATGTTGAATCAACTCAATTCGCCCAGAAGGATTATGATGCTGGTGCCTGCAGGTCAGCCGGTAGACGATGTGCTGCAGGGATTACAGCCCTTACTGGCACCTGATGATATAGTTATTGACGGTGGTAATTCGCATTATACAGATACACTGAGGAGGCTTGCCTGGATGAAAGAGAAAGGACTGCATTTTGTGGGTATAGGAATTTCAGGAGGAGAACATGGGGCACGAACGGGTCCGAGTATTATGCCTGGTGGCGACCCGCAAGCGTATAAACACCTTCAACCGATTTTGGAATCCATTGCAGCTAAAGTAAATGGAGATCCCTGTGTAGCATACCTTGGCAAAGGAGCTGCCGGACATTACGTTAAAATGGTTCATAACGGTATAGAGTATGCGATCATGCAATTGATCAGCGAAATATATGATTTATTGCATCGCGGAGCAGGCAAATCCAACGACCAACTTCACGAAATATTTAATAAATGGAACGAAGGTGATTTGCAATCTTACCTGGTTGAAATTACCTCGGAAATATTTTTAAAAAGCGATGATAAGACCGGAAAGAAAATTATTGACCTGATCCTCGATAAAGCAGGATCCAAAGGAACCGGAAAGTGGACATCGCAGGATGCTATGGACCTTGGCGTTGCAATTCCAACTATTGATATTGCTGTAGCGATGCGTGCGCTCTCATCTCTTAAAGATGAAAGAATCAAAGCATCGAAAATCTATCATAATGGAAGCCCGGCCCTAATCAAAAATCAAAATATCGTAGAAGAAGCAGGAAGTGCTTTGCTATTTGGCATGCTGATTTGTTATGCACAGGGACTGGCGTTATTAAAAGTTGCATCTTCTGAATTACAAATGGAAATTCCATTAGAGGATGCCGTTAAAGTTTGGAGAGGTGGCTGCATTATACGCTCTTCATTACTAGAAATTTTTTATAAATCGTTTCAGCAAAACCCGGGCTTATCTAATATCTTATTGAACCCCGAGATATCGAAAATTGTTAATAAAACAATCGGTCACACAAGAAATCTCCTGGTGCAATTCATCCAATCCGGAATACCGGCCGCAGGATTGAGTTCCGCGCTTGGTTACTTTGATGCTTACGCTTCAGAGCAAATGCCAACAAACCTCGTACAGGCGCAAAGAGATTTTTTTGGAGCCCACACTTATCAGCGGGTAGACATGGCCGGTACCTTTCACACAGAGTGGCAATAGAATCACGCTGAAGTAGAATACTATTGAAATTTATAATTGGAATTGAATTAAATTATATATGCAAAATCATAAAAGGCCGCCCTCATCTTTAATTTTCATATTTGGAGGAAGTGGCGATTTGAATCAACGCAAACTTACCCCGGCTCTTTACAATTTGTACATTGATAGTTACATGCCCGAAAAATTTGCCATTTACGGCATTGGAAGGAGCGCATACTCAGATGGTGATTACCGAAATCATTTGTTAGAAGGAATTCAAAAATATTCGAGGAGAAAAGGAGAGGCAAACGGTGTATGGAAAGCGTTTTCGCAACAGGTTTGCTATTTGCAAATGGATGCTGAAGATGAATCTGCATACGTCAAAATCTCCGAGATCGTAAAAGCAAAAGAGAAAGAATTTGGCGAACATCCCAATGTGATTTTCTATATGGCAGTTGCTCCCCAGCTTGTGCCCGATATCGCTAAAAAACTTGGACCGCTTAATATTTGTGCAGATACAAAGTGTACACGAATTGTTGTAGAGAAACCTTTTGGACATGATTTGCAAAGCGCCCACGAATTGAATAAACTCCTTGGCAGCATGTTCGACGAGGAGCAAATTTTTAGAATCGATCATTACCTCGGAAAAGAAACAGTTCAAAATATTCTGGCATTTCGATTTGCCAATGCATTATTTGAACCGATTTGGAACAGGAATTATATCGAATACGCGCAAATCACAGCTGCAGAAGCGGTGGGAGTTGAAGGGCGCGGGGATTATTACGAAAAATCTGGTGCACTAAGGGATATGGTTCAGAATCATATTCTACAATTGCTTTGCATGATTGCCATGGAAGCACCTGTTTCCTTCGATGCAAATGAAATCAGAAATAAAAAAGTAGATGTACTAAATGCAATCCGCAAAATAGATCATTCAGAAGTGCAGCAATTTGCCGTACGTGGTCAATATTCTGAAGGTTGGATGCACGGAGAAAAAGTTGCAGGATACAGGGAAGAAAAAAATGTAAATACAGAATCCGGTGTAGATACATTCGCAGCAGTTAAATTTTATATTGATAACTGGCGCTGGCAGGGAGTTCCATTTTATGTAAGAACCGGAAAGCGTCTTCACAATAAGAGCACAATTATTACGCTCCAATTCAGGAGAGCACCTCATTATGCATTCCCTCCTGAAGCCGCAGATACCTGGCGACCAAACAGATTAACTATCAGCATACAACCTGAAATGGATATTCGGGTAAGATTTCAGGCCAAACGTCCGGGACAAACCATGACTCTTAGTCCGGTTGACATGGTTTTTAATTATGAACAGGCATATAAGGAACACGAACCCGAAGCATATGAAACGCTTTTGCTTGATGTGATGGAAGGAAATGCAACACTTTTCATGCGTGCTGATCAGGTAGAAGCTGCATGGAAAATTATTATGCCGATTTTGGAAACATGGGAATCCAGGCAACCAGTAGATTTTCCAAACTATCCACCAGATTCATGGGGACCAGAAGATGCAGAAGCGCTTATCGCCAGGGATGGCTACAACTGGGTAACCTTGCCATCACATGAATAATTTAAATTTTTGAAAGGATGCAACTGCATATTGAGAAAGATCCTTCTGAGCTGAGTAAGGTACTGGCACAATGGACCGCCGATTATATCAGTTCAACTCTAAAAATTCAGGATAGATTCACCTGGGTAATTACCGGAGGAAATTCTCCAAAGCAGCTTTACGATTTATTATCCCAATCACCTTTGAAAGAAAAAATTGACTGGACCCGCATGCATATTTTTTGGGGAGATGAAAGAGCCGTTCCTTTTGCGGATGATCGTAACAATGCGAAAATGTGTTTTGAGCATTTATTGAACAAAGTTCCAATACCTAGAGAACAGATTCATGTTATGAACACTGATATTGATCCCAAAGAATCTGCTTCGCAATATGAAAAAATCCTCCGTGGTTATTTTGTTGATGACGGATCCAGTTTTGATTTGGTATTATCAGGTATGGGAGATGATGCACATACACTTTCTCTTTTTCCTCACACCGCTGCAATTCATGAAAAAAATCTTTGGGCAACTTCGCTCTTTCTGAAGTCTCAGGATATGTTCAGGATAACGCTCACAGCTCCGATCGTGAATCGCGCAAAAAAAATCAGCTTTCTCACATTTGGAAAAGCTAAAGCCGATGCATTGAAACATGTTTTGGAAGATGCTTACAATCCGGATCTCTATCCTTCACAAATCATCAAACCGGTTTCTGGTGAGCTTCACTGGTTCGTAGATCAGGAAGCCGCATCTCTATTGGCGCCTTAGCGGCCCTTTGCGTCTTTGCCTGCTGCGCCTTCGCGAAGCTATGGCGAAGCAAGGCCCGAATGACTCGTTCAGGCGGGCGCGAAATCAGATATCTACAGAATCAAACACCACAACTTTAGACCAAAGGTGCTTGCATTCTTCAACAAATTTTAGATGGATGGGATCAACCTGGTAACTATCCTGGTCAGCAGGACTTTCAAAAAATAAACACCAGGAGATTGAATAAGACGTTTCAATCACTTCTCTATTAGTATTGGCGGGTTTGCCGATATAGAAATTCCTGATTGTTTTTACTGAAGATAATTTTCTGAGTCCCTCAATTAATTTTTGTTTGTCTATTTCACTATTTGGATTATTGAGCCAAAAAAAAACGTGGTGGATGAATACTCCATTTTCTGCCATAAAGTAAATTTTGTGAGAAGCGAATTTACTTCAACTGCTTTAACCAATCGAGGATACCTAAATAAATTTTATTAGCCACGGCTTTATGAAACTTTGGGTCAAGAATTTTCTTTTCATCTAAAACATTACTCAGAAATGCCACTTCCACCAGACAGTTAGGATAATCCGTAGGACCGCTCAGCGCGAAATTGAAATTACCTACATTACCGAACTCCTTTAGCTTGAGTTCCAGCATTCTTTTCATTACAGCCTGCGTAAGGGGACGAAAGCCAATATATCGGTAATAAGTACTTGTGCCCCGAACCGTATCAACATCGGAAGAATTCAAATGGATGCTTATTAAAAAATCGGGATTTTGTGCCTGGAGCATTTCTATTCTTTCGGGCATGTTTAAACTGGTATCGCTGGTTCGGGTCATGAAGGTCTTTACTTTATTTTTCTTCAACAGTTTTTCCAGTTCCTTTGCAATCTTAAGAGTATAATCTTTTTCGAGTACTTTACTCGTAATGCCACTTGCCCCATTATTGTCGCCACCATGACCTGCATCAATAGCGATTTTCATTTTATGTATATCCAAAACAGGTGGCTGTCTTTTTACACGAACCATTAATTTTCTTCCGGTACTGTCATAATAAATGCTATGGCCCCAGTGTTGGGGATGTTTCAATTCAATGAAGACACGGAATACATCATCCTCGATCTGTTCATACCATGTATTTTTGATTTCTTTCGCCGTGCTAAGTTGCGTGATCCAGTTTGTGTTTGAGGTAACGCCGAATATATCCACCAGGATTCGGGAAGGGCTAATTTGTTGAATGCTTCTATATGGAAGTCTATCATCCAGATTGATGCTGACATAATCAAAAACAGAATCACCAAACACTTTTAAGCTTCCGGATAAATAATAGGCTCGCTGATGGGAAATGGAGTCCTTAAGAAAATTTGTTTTCGGTAAATAGGCAAAATGAAGCCTGGAAAGCTGGACCTTATAATCTTCTAAGATACTGTCAACAACTTTTACCGCAATATTAGTATCAAGATAGGTCATCTTGGCGCCACCAAGTCTGTCATCACCCAGTCCATATTTAATGTAAGGCAGTTTGCCCGTAGTTTTTCCTGTAAGCAGGGTAGGCTTTGGCTGCGCAAATACAGCTACACCATTGAAAATAAGGATGGATAAAAACAGGTACTTCATTAAGATAATTGACAGATAGTTTCAGATTACTATTTAACGGCTAAACTAAAACGGATATTTCCTTGCGCTTAACATCCTGTCGGAAATTCTCCGTCTTGCCTCTTTTGAGTTATACGGTTCTGTTTTTGTAAATCTTTTTACTCCAAGCAACATCATTCTTTGTTCATCTCCGTCTGCAAAGGAATTGATTGCATCTCTTCCGCTTTTTGCAACTCTGTCTGCCGCATCATAAATATAGGTCCGTGCAATATCAACAAAAACAGAAGCTGTTTTTTCACCTTTTTCTTTTGTGATTTTCATGGCTCTCAACAGCGCACTTTCGCAATGAAATGTTTCAATGGCCATATCTGCAATATTCATCAAAATCTCCTGTTCGTTTTCAATTTTTGCCATTAGTTTTTGAACTGCTGCACCCGCCACCATAAGAATGGCCTTTTTCATATTGGATATTACTTTCAAATCTTTCGAAAAAGGTCCGTCTTCACCATTACCGAAATCGGGAATGCTCATTAATTCCTTTTGTACTGCCATTGCCGGGCCCATCAGGTCTAATCTACCTTTCATGGCTCTTTTCAAAACCATATCAACAGTGAGCAAACGATTAATTTCATTTGTTCCTTCAAAAATTCTGTTGATCCTGCTATCGCGATATGCTCTTGAAATATTGTATTCTGCACTAAAGCCGTTTCCCCCGTGAATTTGAACTCCTTCATCAACTGAGAAATCCAGGGTTTCGCTACCGAATACTTTGAGCATGGCACATTCGATGGCATATTCCTCTGCAGCGCCCAACACTGCTTCATTAAATGGCTTTCCGTTTTGCATCAATTCCTGCTCTTTATCATCAATGGCTTTGGATGAGCGATAGAGCGCACTTTCAGCTACCCATATCCGTATAGCCATTTCTGCGAGTTTATGTTTTATTGCTCCAAAGTTCGCAATGGGCTGTTTGAATTGTTCGCGCGTTAATGCATATTCAACTGAATCACTTGTCGCTCTTTTGGATGCTCCAAGGGTTGCAGCACAAAGTTTTAATCTCCCGATGTTGAGAATATTAAACGCGATAACGTGACCCTTGCCAATTTCACCCAGTAAATTTTCAACGGGCACTTTACAATCCTGGAAATATAATTGAACAGTTGAAGAACCTTTAATACCCATTTTATGTTCTTCAGGTCCCTGGGTAAATCCTTCAAATCCTTTTTCTACAATGAATGCAGAAAATTTATCTCCATCAATTTTAGCAAATACTGTATATACGTGAGCAAATCCCCCGTTCGTGATCCAGCATTTTTGTCCGTTCAGGATGTAATATTTTCCATCAGCACTCAGCTTTGCAGTTGTTTTTGCACCCAGGGCATCACTTCCACTATTCGGCTCCGTTAGTCCGTATGACCCTTTCCATTCCCCACTGCTAAGCCTGGGAATATATTTCGCCTTTTGCTCAGCCGTACCGAAATAAAGAATGGGTAAAGTTCCAATACCTGTATGTGCCGCCACCGCTACCGAGAAAGAATATCCTCCTCCGAGTCCTTCATTAACTATGGTGGAAGTAATAAAATCTTTTCCAAGTCCGCCATACTCTTCAGGAATGGCTGTAGAAAGCAGCCCCTGTTCACCGGCCTTATCCATCAAGGATGGCATGAGTCCGGGCTCAAGATTATCGATTCTTTCAACGATAGGAAGAACTTCATTGTCGAGGAATGCGCTACACATATCCATCACCATTTTTTGTTCTTCATTAAAATCCTCTGGTGTAAAGATTTCTTCCGGAGCAGTTTCCTTTATGATCCATTCTCCTCCTTTTTTTGTTGCTACATTTTGTGTTGTGGCTGACATGGTATTAAATTTTTTTTGAAGAATATTTTTATTCGATCAAAAATTGATCAGTACTATTTTAAGTTATCGTATACCTTTTGTAAAACAGATTTGCAAACTTCGATTTCATCCGGTGTAACGCCTCCCAGTGCTTCGTTCAAAGTTTGATTCGCCATTTCCATGGTTTGTTCCTGCAACTTTTTTGCCGGGTCCGTCAAAAAAATGAGATTAATCCTTCTATCTTCCTTGCTGGGAACTCTTTTTACCATTTTTAATTTTTCCAGGTTATCAACGAGCCTGGTGATGCTGGGTTTATCGCGAAAAGTTGCGTTGCATAATTCCTGCTGACTCAAACCGTCAACTTTCCATAAATGGTATAGAACGCTCCACTGCTCGATGGTAATTTCGATACCGTTCTGCTTGAAATTTTTTTGCAGCCGGCGGGCCATCGCAGTTGAAGCTTTCCCCGTGATGAAACTGTACAATTCGCCTTTCTTGAATTGGTTGTTTGGCATATAGTTAGTTATGCAACTAATCAAAGCTATGGAAAATTTTTAGTATTAAAATATCTTTTCATCTTTTTTCTCCCATGTTAACAAGGACAGGGATTCTCCTACATTTGGTATCTGATGCGATCCGGATTCGTCTCTTTTAAAAGCTCCAGGATTCATTACCTGCAAACAGGTAATGGAAGAAACGTAATCGTTGCCTTTCACGGATTTGGCGAGCCTGCCAGAACATTTGGTGTCCTGAAGAATCATATTGAAGAACACCATACACTTATAGCCATCGATCTCCCGCTACACGGGGATACTTCATGGAATGAAGGGTTGGAACTTCTTCCAACAGATTTGATCACCATAATCAATTCCATACCCGAAATTGGAACCAACAGTATTTCTTTAGCGGGATTTAGCATGGGAGGAAGGGTTTGTCTCTCCCTTTTTGAATTGATGCCCGACCGAATTGAAAAACTCATCCTTCTTGCACCGGATGGCCTCATTGTAAATCCGTTGTACCGGTTGGCTACAAGAAGCAAATGGGGGAATCGGTTTTTTTATAAAACCATGAAAGACCCAGGGTGGTTCATGAAATTTGCCAATTTTCTCAAGAAGGCCAAACTCGTCAATAAATCGGTCCATAAATTTTCAACTGAATTTCTCAAACAACCCGAAGCCAGAATGGCCCTTTACCGTATTTGGACTTTGATGAATAAGTTCCGGCCCAACCTTAAGAAAATTAAGTCGCTGGTAAAAAGTCGCAACACCAGGATTGTTCTTGTTTTTGGTCAGCATGATCGAATTATTACACCAAAGCTTGCCAAAAGGCTTTCTATAGGAATAGAATCGCAATGCGAATTGATTATTTTAAACAGTGGGCATAATATTTTAAATGAAAGAAATGCAGGTGAGTTAGAATCCATTTTCAATTCTTAAATACCTATTAATTTGCAGTGATGATTTTGTTTTGCATTTGTTTGGTATTGCTGGCTTGCTATTCCATTTTGATTGGCTACTACTATCAATCCTGGAAACAGGTTCCTGAATTCATTATTCACGACCATAAGGATTTTGTGCCTTTTGAAAAATTGAGTGTGATCATTCCCGCGAGAAATGAAGAAAAAAATATCAGGGCATGTCTAGAATCCGTAACCAATCAAACCTATCCTGCTGAATTATTTGAGATTATTGTTGTAGATGACCATAGTGATGATACAACTGCTTCCATAGTTAATGAATTCACATCGCATGGAGTAAAACTTATTTCCCTTAAAGATGAAATCATACAAGATCCAACCATTGTAGCTTACAAGAAAAAGGCCATCGAAACAGGAATCAAATTTGCTTCAGGAGTTTTGATTGTTACCACCGATGCTGATTGTATAGTTCCCAATGACTGGCTGCTTTCCATTGCACATTTTCATTTTTTGAGAAAACCTGTTTTCATTGCAGCTCCCGTAAAAATTCCTCCTCAAAAAACTTTGTCTTCTTATTTTCAAAGTATGGATTTCGCAGTACTACAGGGAATTACTGCTGCCTCCGTTTACAAAGGATTTCATAGTATGTGCAATGGTGCAAACCTCGCTTATGAGAAATCAGTTTTCAATGAAGTGGGCGGTTTTGATGGCATTGACCATATTGCTTCTGGCGACGATATGCTCCTTATGCATAAAATTGCGGCTAAATATCCGGGGCGACTCGCATATTTAAAAGCTGACACTGCAATTGTTGAAACAGAACCCGCAGAAAGTTGGCGTGCATTTGTAAGGCAAAGAATTCGTTGGGCCAGTAAAGCGGATAAGTATAATGATGGAAGAATTATTGCAGTACTTGCAATGGTTTATCTGCTTAACTTCCTGATGCTGGTCATGGTGGTGGGCGCCATCTGGGTTCCTCACTGGATTTTATTTTTCGGAATTCTTCTATTTTATAAAACTGTTGCTGAATGGTGGTTTGCGAAATCAGTATTTAATTATTTTGGCTTAGAAAAAACCCTTTTTTGGTTTCCGTTTCTTCAGCCATTGCATTTATGTTATGTAGTTGTTTCTGGTTTTTTTGGTAAGATGGGTAGTTACGAATGGAAGGGAAGGATGGTTAAATAAAAAATTTATTCCCAATAAATGACAGACAGATCCGATTCATTTTCACGGGCAGCCTGGAGCCGGTTGAAAAAAAATACGTCTGCCATTGTAGCCCTCATCACGATTATTCTCTCACTTCTTTTGTGTGTTTTTGGATACCTGGTTGCACCGGATCATACTCCGAATTCAAATAGAATTATCCTTGAAATAGGAGGTAAAAAACCCGGATACAAAATGCATTTCCTCAAAGTGAAAAAAGAAAAGCCTGTTGAGAAAGTCAATTTTTTCACCAGATTGTTGGAGGGGCAGGAGGATAATTTCAACTACGTACCTATTGTTTCCTGGGAAAAAAAGGGTGATTCAATTGTTGTTGCGAAATATATCGACGACGGTATCTCTGAAAAACAGGTATTCGCTATTACTCAACTTGAAGAAAGCGAGCATGGTGATTTCGTGAGAGAGCTAAAATTTCTTTTGGGTACTGATAAATTTGGAAGGGATATTTTAAGTCGATTGATCATTGGAGTTCGTGTGAGCATGGCCGTGGGAGTAATTGCTGTTATTATTTCGCTTTCACTCGGATTAATCCTCGGAGCACTTGCCGGGTATCTGGGAGGTAAAACAGACGATTTCATCACCTGGTTTATTAATGTTGTCTGGAGCATTCCCACGTTGCTGCTGGTATTTGCAATCACACTCGTACTTGGTAAGGGGTTCTGGCAGGTATTCATTGCCGTTGGACTGACTCTTTGGGTAAGTGTAGCCAGGATCATCAGGGGACAGGTACTTGCCATCCGGGAACATGAATATGTGGAGGCTGCAAGGGCACTGGGCTTTACTAATACGCGAATAATATTCAAACATATCCTGCCGAATGTAATCGGACCAGTCATGGTAATTGCCGCTTCTAATTTTGCATCTGCAATTGTTATTGAAGCGGGTTTGAGTTTTTTAGGTGTAGGTGTTCAACCACCCCAACCCAGTTGGGGCCTGATGATTAAAGAGAATTACAATTTCATCATTACACATAATCCTGTACTGGCAATTGCGCCCGGATTATGCATTATGATACTGGTGCTCGCATTTAATTTACTGGGAAACGGTTTAAGGGATGCGATGGATGTGAGGTCTTCAGAATAATAGGAAGTTGAAATCAGGATGCTGGTGCAACCTGTACATTCCGGTTGAAACTTTCATCCAAAGAAATAAAGGTTTCAGTTCTTTCTATTCCTTTTATTTTTTGAAGTTCGTCGTGCAACACAAACCTTAGCTGGTTGATGTCTTTACAAACAACTTCCAGGAACATACTGTAGTTACCGGTTGTATAATTGAGTCGAACGATTTCCGGAATTTTTTTGAGGTCTTTTGCTACTGTATCGTATAAAGAGCTTTTTTCAAGGTATATTCCAACAAAAGCGGTAATGTCGTATCCAAGCTGTTTCAAATCTACATTCAGTTTAGTACCTTTAACCACTCCGTATTCCTGCAGCTTTTTTATTCGTACGTGAATAGTTCCTCCTGAAACGAATAATCGCTTGCCAAGGTCGGCATAAGAGATGCCAGCATCTTCCATCATTGCTGCTATTATCTGTAGGTCGAGTTTATCCAAATTCAATTTTCCGGCCATTTTAGATCAAGTTTTTAAACTGATTTACGATTATTTACAAATATTTGAATAAAATCGAAATATCCAAAATTTTCCTTGAAAATTTTGTAAAGAATAATCGATTTACTTTAATATTGCATTCCGAATATGATTTGCTGGTAAGTTGAATTGCGCTTTAGTCGCTGGCAAATCAAATAAGAAGTTCAAGCGCAATTCGTGACATACTGTGGGGTGATGAAATTTCCGGCAGACATGCCCTCTTGTCTCGGGGGTGCGGGTAACGGGAAAAACTTAGCATAGAGCCGATTCCGCCTAAAAGCGGGACCGACAGGGGTTGACCACCAAACTTTGTGCTATAGCTAATCGCCGCGTGGAGGTTCGAGTCCTCCCCCTACAGCCAAATAAAAGCCTGAAATGCAGATTTGATCCTGCGTTTCAGGCTTTTTGTTTTATGTAGTTTCATATTAGCCGGCAATTTTTTATATTGAATGTTTAACTATAAGCTCAAACCAATACTGCCACCTTGAAAAAATTGCTTTTCTGCCTTTTGGTGTATCCGGCACTTGCTCAATCTCAAAAAGGTTATGGACATCTTTCATTAGGAGTTGCAACCAGCAATGAATGGGGAACATCTTTTGCATTTGTTTCAAATCTTGGCACACGTATTACAGGTCCGGTTTTTATTGGAATTGGTGTTGATGGATCTTTTAATGGAACAAAACAACTTATTAGCGCCTACCCGGAATTAAGGATAATGTCTCCTGAGAAGAAAAAGTTCAGACCAATGATATATGGAGGGTATGGCGTAACCTTTTCCTACAGAGGATATCTGAACGCAGGAATTGGAGCGGCCTTTCCATTGAAAAAGACAATAGCGATCATCCAGGTAAAATATGTTCAAACAAACATTATAAAAGTGAATGATGAATGGCAATCATCAAAAGGAGTTTG
>PSRI01000027.1 GCA_003175935.1 Bacteroidota bacterium | reverse complement strand
TAGCCCAATACTCGGGTGATCATGCAGGGCTCTCGAGACCGTAGAAACGGAAATGTTTAACCGCTTCGCAATTTCCTTAATGGTGGGTATCTTTTTTTCCATGATAGTGTGCACGAAGATAAACTAAGATTTATTTTAGGGCGCTGGAATTGATGCAAACGATTGTCTGCTTTTTGAGCCATATTATGGCGTAAAATGCGGCTGGACCTTAAACTGGAATCAATGAAAATTTCCCTGCTTTTGATCAGCTTCCTTTTAACTGTCGATGCGTTCTGTCAGGATGGGCCTCCGCTACCTGTTTGGAACCCTTTGCTGGAACAGGCTGTAAAATCAGACTGGCTCATTAAAAAACCAGACATGGAGGCTGGAATTTATACAGCAGAATCGGGCCATGAACTGGTACTTTATAATGGATTGGTAAAACGAAGTTTTTATATAGGCGAAAATGTAGTTTGCTTTGATTACAAAAACCTCATAAATGGCCAACAGTTGCTGCGCGCTATTAAGCCCGAAGGAAAAATTATTGTTGATGGTACGGAATACAATATTGGAGGCATGCATGGACAAAAAGAATATGCTTATTTCCTCCCGCAATGGCTTGACTCCCTTAAGGAAAACCAAAGCGATTTTAAATATCGAAAATTTGAAGTTGGTGCCATCCCTGCATTTGTAAATTGGAAAGAGATCGGTTCATCCAAACCTGGTCAGCAACCTAAGGGCAAAATGATCAGTTTCACTTATACTTCAGAGATACCTCAGTTAAATGGCATCCTGGTGATTGTCCATTATGAGATTTATAATGACTTGCCTCTTATAGTCAAATGGATTTCTGTAGAAAATAAGGGAAACAAGGTGGTAAAAATCAATCGTGTTGTCAATGAAATTCTGGGATTAGTTGAAGAGGAAAGTGCTGTTGTTGGAAAGCCCGAAGAAATGAAAAAACAACATGGAATATATATTGAGACCAATTATGCTTTTAATAATGCAATGCGCTATGATATCAGTGATCAGACCACACACTGGAAATCAGACAGCGTTTATACTTCCCAGGTAAACTACAATTTTCAAACCCCCTGCCTGCTCGAAATTTATCCTGAAAAAGCGCCAGGAATCGAAATGCAACCTGGAGAAATATTTAAATCAGTTCGATCCTATGAGCTGCTGATGGATAGTTATGACCGGGAACGACGGGGGTTGGCCATCCGAAAAATGTACCGGACAGTTGCACCCTGGACCAACCAGAATCCAATTTTCATGCACCTGGTTAGCAGGAATGATGATGAGGTGCGTACAGCAATAGATCAATGCGCTGCTACCGGATATGAAGCACTTATTTTGAGTTTTGGGAGTCACCTGAATATGGAAGATAGTTCTGCAAAAAATATTTTAAAATGGAAAACGCTTGCGGACTACGCTCACTCGAAAGGCATATTCATAGGAGGTTACTCACTTTTCAGTAGCAGGAGAATCAGTGATGAAGATGATGTAATTGATCCCCTCACTGGAAAGCCTGGAGGAGCATTCTTCGGAAATGCGCCTTGTTATGGAAGCAAATGGGGACTTGCCTATCGTGATAAAATAAAATATTTCTTCACCCAAACTGGTTTTAATATTTGGGAGAATGATGGGCCATATCCTGGTGATATTTGCGCATCAACAACACATCCGGGCCATAAAAATCTGGATGATTCACAATGGAGGCAGATGGAAATCCAAAAAGAACTTTATCATTGGCTCAATGAAAGAGGAATTTATATTAATGCCCCCGACTGGTATTTCATGGATGGCACCCATAAAATCGCCATTGGATATCGGGAAGTGAATTTTTCATTACCAAGGGAAAATCAAAAAATTCTGAACAGGCAAAATATTTACGATGGAACCTGGGAGAAAACTCCTTCTATGAGTTGGGGTTTTGTACCACTCACTAAATACCAGGGAGGCGGACCAGAATCCATCCTTGAACCCCTGAGCGACCATTTGAATGACTACAAACAATTGATGATCCAATACTATGGGGCAGGTGTACAGGCCTGTTACAGAGGCCCCAGGTTATATGATACAGATGCCACGATGAAAATGGTTGCCACAACTGTAAGGTGGTATAAAAAATATAGAGAAATATTGAATTCAGATATTATTCACCTGCGTCGCGCCGATGGAAGGGACTGGGATGGAATACTGCATGTAAGCTCCGGATTAAAGACAAAAGGATTTCTGATTTTGTATAACCCCTTACCACAGAAAATTACCAGGAAAATCAAAGTCCCGCTATATTACACGGGACTAACCACATTAGCGCATATTTCTGAAAATGGAGCAAATCCTAAATCCTTCAACCTTGATAGAAATTATGAAATTGAATTATCTTTCACCATGGAGGGAAATTCTTATAAATGGTTTGTGATAGAATGAGATTTAAATCCTGATAAAACTCGGTATGAAAAAATTCATTTGGATCGCAGGAATAATTTTGTCTTCCTGTTCACAGCAAAAATCAGAAGCACCAACTCTGGCATCAATTACACCTGATGGCTGGAAATTTCAAT
Source organism: Bacteroidota bacterium (assembly GCA_003175935.1). Taxonomy (GTDB): domain Bacteria; phylum Bacteroidota; class Bacteroidia; order Chitinophagales; family Chitinophagaceae; genus PSRI01. The sequence goes on along the minus strand of PSRI01000027.1, from coordinate 7,609 downwards.
TTGAAAAAGAATTACCCCTGTTGGGCCATCGCAATTGGATAATCGTTGCGGATAAAGCTTTTCCCGAACAAAATGCCGCAGGTATCGAATATATAAATACTAACGAAAACCTGATGCCTGTACTGCAGTATGTCCTGGAAAAAGTGAATGGGTCCGGACATGTGAAACCTATTATTTACCGTGACAAAGAATTGGGATTTATAACAGAAGAACAAGTGAAAGGTATTGAAGATTTTAGGAGCGGTTCTGAAAAGATATTAAAAGCTCAGAACCCAAATTCGCGAGGCGAAGCTTTTCAAACCATCTTGCATGATTCTGTATTTACTAAACTGGATGCTGCATCAAAATTATTCAAAGTGGTTGTGCTGAAAACGAATGAAACACTACCCTATACTTCAGTCTTTTTGCAATTAGATTGTGCATACTGGAACGGAAACCAGGAGAAGCAACTAAGGGAAGCGATGAGCAAATAACAAGTGGTCACTCATTTCAACGGTATTTTATCAAAATTTTATACACTACATCTGTAGAACCTACGTTTGATGCTAGTCAGGAATTGTACCTTTGATTTCAATATGCCTATGTTAAAAATCAGAACCACCATATTTTTATCCGCCGCCATATTGTTTGGTTTTGCAGTTCAGGCGCAAACTTCGCTTCGCTCGGATTGGAATGAAATTTCAAAGAAAGAAGACTCCCTAAAAGGATTTTCAAGAACCATAGTTAATGGCAGAGACGCTGCAGAAAGGTTTAGGGCCGACTCCAACTTCACCAGGATCCTTGTAAGAGCGCTTAAAGAAAATAACTCATTTTATTATCCATTTGATTCGCTTCAAACCATTTCGAGGCTTTATGCTCCCGACAGTTCTTTCAGGATTTTCACCTGGCAGGTTGTGCGGGATGAAAATATGAATAGACGACATGGCGCTATTCAAATGCGAACCAGCGACGGATCTTTAAAGTTATTTGCTTTGCTAGATAAAACATTCCAGATTCAAAATATCAACGATACCGTAACTGGACCACAGGCATGGGTAGGCGCAATATACTATCGCATTGTCCAAAAGGAATTTAACGGAAAAAAGTATTATACCCTTCTGGGGTATGATGAACATTCCATTAGAAGTACCAAAAAACGAATTGAAGTTTTATCCTTTGATGCTAATAAACAACCTGTTTTTGGGGGTATATTCAGCTTTGAAGAAGATACTGTGAGAAATAATTCACCGAGAAAAAAATCACAATCCAGATTTGAAATTGAATTTAAGAAAGATGCCAGTGCCCGCATGCAATACGATGACGACCTGGGCATCATTATCTACGAACACCTGATCCCTGAAAATAACGAACCTGAAAAAAAATACACTTATATTCCAGATGGTGATTATGAAGGGTTCGAGTGGAAAAATGGAAAATGGGTCCACATTGAAAAAGTATTCCATTTCAAATTAAAGGATGGAGAAGCTCCTGTTGCAAATCCGGTAACCGAAGACAAATTGAATATCAAACCAACCGAACCGGTTCCTAAAAAGAAGAAGGGTTGAGGAAGACTTGGAGTACTTAGTACCTAGTACTTAGACAATCCAAAATAAATTTTCGAAAGACCTCACGCAGAGTCGCAAAGCCCGATTACCATCAGGACGCAAGGGCGCAAAGCTGATAAGCCTACAAACCTTCAACCTTCAACTTTCAACAAACCTTCAACCTTCAACTTTCAATAAACCTTCAACCTTTAACTTTCAACAAACCTTCAACCTTCCTGCCTGCCGGCAGGCAGGCAACCTTCAACTTCATATAAGGAAAGTCCCCAGATCGATAATTTCTCCCTCTCCCATCTTTAGTCCCTGAAAATAACTCAGGTCTGTATCTTTCATCACCTGGCTCCGAAAAATTTCATTTCCATTTTCATAAACCAGGAAATAAAAATCAAGGGCTTTGTCAACAAGAGGTTCTTTGCGGTAAAGATCAATGGGATTGAATATAATTTTTGCAAAGCCATTCTCGTCGATTTTGGATTCACCCAAAAAATCGTCATCAAAAAAATCCTTGTCGAATAGTTTTACTGTAAATTCTTCACCACATAAAGGCTTATCACTACCGCGACTAATTAGCCGGGCCCTGACCTCTAAATTCATTGACAGGTCATTTGAAAAAACAGGCATAAGTTTGAATTTAATCTTCCAGTTTCAATACAGCCAAAAAAGCTTCCTGGGGTACTTCAACGTTTCCGATTTGTCTCATTCTTTTCTTACCTTCTTTCTGCTTTTCGAGGAGTTTGCGTTTACGACTGATATCTCCTCCATAACATTTTGCAGTCACGTCCTTTCTGAGTGCGCTGATGGTTTCGCGTGATATGATTTTTGCGCCAATAGCTGCCTGGATGGCAATTTGAAATTGTTGACGCGGTAGTAATTCTTTTAATTTTTCGCAAAGTTTTCTGCCAAAATCTGTGGCACGACTTCTATGGATTAATGCACTTAAAGCATCTACTTTATCACCGTTTAAAAGAATATCCATCTTCACAATATCAGCATCCCTGTAACCAATTGGATGATAATCGAAGGACGCATATCCACGGGTTTGAGATTTTAATTTATCATAGAAATCAAATACGATTTCTGTCAATGGCATTTCAAATAATAACTCCACCCTGGTTGTAGTGAGATAACTTTGATTAAGCAGGATTCCTCTCTTACCAAGGCAAAGTGTCATAATATTTCCAATATACTCCGGCTTGGTAATAATTTGCGCTTTTATAAAAGGCTCTTCAATACGATCAATCTTTACCGGATCGGGCATTTCGGTTGGATTGTTTACAATAATCTTTTCGCCTTTGGTGCTGTATGAAATAAAACTTACGTTCGGAACGGTGGTGATAACAGTCTGGTCGAATTCCCTTTCTAAACGCTCCTGGATGATTTCCATATGCAGCATGCCCAGGAATCCGCACCTGAATCCAAATCCAAGTGCCTGTGATGTTTCCAGCTCGTAGGTTAGTGAAGCGTCATTCAATTGCAATTTGTCCATGCATTCGCGCAGCTCTTCAAAATCGTCAGTAACTACAGGAAATATTCCTGCAAATACCATTGGCTTTACTTCTTCAAAACCCTTTATCAATTCAGGACTCGGATTATTTGCAAGCGTAATGGTATCACCCACTTTAACTTCCTTTGCATTTTTGATGCCGGTTATGATATAACCAACATCGCCACACTGAACTTCTTCTTTCGGAGACATATTCAGTTTTAGAATGCCTACTTCGTCTGCTCCATATTCCTGGCCGGTAGAAACAAATTTTACTTTGTCGAATTTCTTAATGCTGCCATTCAGAATTCGGTAATAAACGATAATACCTCTGAAGCTATTGAATACACTATCGAAAATCAGTGCTTGTAAAGGCGCATCTGGATTCCCTTCTGGCGGAGGTATTTTTTCAACAATAGCTTTTAGGATTCCATCAACACCTAATCCTGTTCGTCCGCTTGCCAAAAGGATATCTTCTTTTTTGCAACCTATCAGGTCCACAATCTGGTCGGTAACTTCGTCGATCATTGCACCATCCATATCGATTTTGTTAATCACAGGGATGATTTCAAGATCGTTGTCGATGGCCAGGTAAAGATTGGAAATTGTTTGAGCCTGTATGCCCTGAGTGGCATCTACCAGTAAAAGTGCCCCTTCACAGGCAGCAAGTGCGCGGCTCACTTCATAGCTAAAATCCACATGGCCCGGGGTATCAATAAGGTTCAGCGTATATTCTTTGCCGTCAGTATGGTTATAGTTGATTTGAATGGCGTGACTCTTGATCGTTATGCCTTTCTCTCTTTCCAGGTCCATATCATCCAAAACCTGGTCCATCATGTCTCTTTCACTAATCGTGTTAGTTACCTGGAGAAGTCTGTCTGCCAGGGTACTTTTTCCATGGTCAATATGCGCTATTATGCAAAAATTCCTAATATTCTTCATGTGCGATTTGCCTCTTTTTCAGAATGCGCAAAGGTAAGGAAATCGACCGAGCCCTGGGGCAGGAATTATTCGATATTAAAAGAAAATTTACGGTATAAACAATTCACCCTATGTAGCAAAAATCGGAAGCCGGCAATAATGAAAAGTTATTGGACAACAAACCTGTATATCATGCCGGAAATTCCCGCCATCATGCGGGTAGCCGCCTCTTCATCAGTAAGGTCTTTGGAGAGTATTACAATTACATATTTCTTTCCGTTGGGAAGGAAAACAATTCCCGAATCATGGTGAACTCCTTTAAAGGAACCGGTTTTATGCGCCACTTTTACATTTGCAGGCAACTGGGCAGGAATAATTTCATTGAATTTTTGATCTTCGAGAATTTTGATCATTTCTTTTGAAGAGGCAGGATTGACGGCTTTGCCTTTAGCAATTTTTTCGAATAGTATCATTAGATCATAAGCCGTGACAATATTGTTTAATCCTTTTGCATAAGCCTTATTATCTTCAACGCCCCTTAATACCTGCAGATCTCTAAGACCCAGCTTTCTCATGGTTTCAGTCACATTATTAGCTCCTACTCTATCTATCACAAGGTTGGTTGAAAAATTACTGCTCACTGTAATCATTTGATAAAGTAGCTGAGACAATGATCTTTTTTCGCCCAGGTGCGTATACAAATCCTTTTCGCTGTCAACAGCAGAATCCAAAGTAAAAGGACTACCATCTGCAATGCTGGTAAATTCATTTTTCAAAACGATTGAATCGTTCAATGAAATTTTATGCTGATTAACCTGGTTATAGACTTCTACCAAAACCGGCGTTTTCATGGTGCTTGCGGCATGAAAGATTGTATGCTCGTTAATAAATATGGTTTTGTTAGAAGAAAGGTCTTTGAATGCGAGTGCAAATATTCCGCTCTGGGTCTTAAGTGAATCTTCAATCCTCGATTTTAAGTCAGCCAAAGAAATTTTTTCCTGAGAAAATGAGAGATTAATGCTCAGGCAAAAAGCAAAGAAAATTATCAGGTAACGACCGGATTTCATATTTCAGGTATTAAGGGATGATTTGAAAATACTGGGCAGGGAAAATATAGTAACTTTCTGGAACCTGAAATAAAATTTCTCAATCTTTTCAATCATTTTGTATGAAGAGAATTTTTCTGGTATTACTGATGATCGCTTGCGCCGGCCCTTTTTCAACGGCTTATGGCCAGAATTGGGAAAATGATTTCAGTTACCTGGACCGCCAGTATGATCTCGCTAAACCCCATGATTCTAAAACCCATTATTTCCTCATGCAGTCTGACATGCTTATTTATTCGCCAGATGGAAAAAGGCAGGATTCCACCACTTTCATTTTATACATGCGTTGTGATCCGGCTCAAAAACCCGATGAGGCAGATATGTATACTTGTCTTAAATACGTGATCCGTAAAAGCGACAAGGATACTGTATCAATTCCTTCACTCGCAGGCTGGAAATATCCTTTTATTCCTGAGGATTCTAATTCTCCCACACGCACTGTTTTGGGTATTCCTCACGAACCATTTGAAAAATTAAATGATAGCAGGGGAAAACCACTTTCACCGGAAATTTCATATTTCGTTTACAACACCTTTGTTGATTTTCACACGATGAATGTATTCGCCGACAAGACTAAATCAGGGCCTGGCATACAGAATTTACACCAGCTTGGCGACATCATCGTTCATGGATCTGCATTTTCTGAACCTCCGGTTGATTTAGGGAAAGACGTTGCTAAAGGGTCTTTTTTTAAAAATGGTAAGATAACACTAGAGTTTAAAGGAATCGGATCCATTGATAAAAATCCATGTGCAATTCTTGGTTACGATTCCGGGGAAAGTTCTTTTGTAATGCTGATGACTCCAATGCCAAATTTTCAAATTAAAACCACAGGCAGTTCTCACTACTGGGGAGATATTTACAAAAGCCTTCACGATGGTTGGATCAGGAACGCAAGCCTCCATGAAATAGTAGTTAGCGAAACAGAACTTCCAGGTAATGGTCAAAAAATTCATTCCATAATTGAAAGGCAGATTAAGATTGCAGGCTCCGCAAAACAAATTTTTTGAAATCATTTGTTAACGAATTGTAATGTGTCAAACTTGTTTTAATTCTGCGACCCATTTTACTTTAATTCCCCAATAAAAGCATTACATTAGTTATTATTCCGCCTCTCCGAAAGCCCGAATACTTATCCTCACTGTCGGCTTTTATATTCACTCACAATAAATCAAACTCAAATGAGAAAGATTTTCATTGGAATTACTTGTTCCATGATGCTATTCGCTTGCAATAGCAAATCAGGTCAACCTGAATCTGCAGGTACCGGTGATACTTTATCTGCAAAATCAGAAGCCAAAACTCCTCCCCAGGCAGAACTCGTGGATATGAAATATGCTGATGCCGGCAAAAAACTCCTTGCATCAATCTCCGCAGGAGATATTGATGGATTAGTTTCTATTTTTGCAGATAATGCCGTTTATCAATGGTCATCAGGTGATAGTTTGACAGGAAAAGATGCGATAAAAAAATATTGGGCCGACAGGCGCACAAACGTTATTGATTCTATCTCATTTGCCAATGATATTTGGCTTCCCATAAAAGTAAATAAGCCCCAAAAAGGTCCTGATGCACCGGGCATCTGGTTATTGGGATGGTTTCAGTTCGATACCAAATATAAAAATGGCAAGAAATTAATGGGCTGGGTTCACCAGGATATGCATTTTAATGCAGATGGAAAAGTGGATCGCTCTATTCAATATATCGACAGAGCTCCTATCAATGCAGCAACAGCAGCGAAAAAATAAATAATTTCCTTTTTGAATTCCCGGTGTTCGAATTTTGATTCCTGCACCGGGATTTTTATTTGTGGGTCAAAGCTTCAGCTGAAGTTCCGCTTATAAATTCTTTTTTATATGAGGAATTATTTCAGTCATTTCGGATTTGGAGATAAAACAGATACGCCCTACATTTAATCTTTAATTCTCATTGACAAGTTGGCTTCTTAGGTTTTGCCTTAATGCAAAAAGAATTTTGTATGGCAGATGTAAACCTACAGGGAAAAATTGGCCGCTTTGGCTATACCAACCGCAGAGATGCATGGTGGATAGGATCTCTTGTTGTTTTCATTATTCTCTCTTCTTTTGTTGTATATGTAACCTGGGCGGCTTTTCAGGGCGTACATTATTACAGTGGCCCCTATCTCTCACCGCTATATTCCCCCGAATTATTTGGAGATTCCCCGCATAGTTGGTTCGGACCAAAACCTGCATGGTGGCCTTCATTTATTCCCTGGTCTCCTGCCATACTCATTCTCTGGGCGCCGGGATTATTCCGTTTTACATGCTACTATTATCGTGGAGCTTACTATAAAGCATTTTTTACTGATCCCGTTGCATGCACAGTATCGGAAAGGAATAAACGCTATTATGGCGAAAAAAGATTCCCTCTCATCTTACAAAACCTTCACAGATATTTTCTTTACGTCGCACTTGTATTCCTGATCTTTTTGCTTCGCGACGTTTGGGATGCACTTTGGTTTACTGATCCGGGTACTAATCAAAAACATTTTGGAATCGGAATCGGTACACTGGTCCTTGCAGTCAATGTAGTTTTTT
>PSRI01000195.1 GCA_003175935.1 Bacteroidota bacterium | reverse complement strand
TTTTTCAATCACTGCAGGCTTCATTGAATGGCCACATAATTTACTGAATGTTCACGCATTCTCTGGATTTGTAGAGAGAGTTTTGCCTCATACAAATTTGAAATCTGATTTGCCTGAAGAAATCGTCTTCCAGGGAATTGCAGCGGCAGTAACGCTAATAGGATTGTATTTCGGATACCTTCTTTACTACAGGAATCTGAATATCGTTCCACTTATGAAGAGTTCTCCTTACCTCATTGACATCCGAAACTTTTTTTACAGTGGATGGGGTTTTGATTATTTGTATGATGCCGTTCTAGTAAGACCATTTGTATGGATCACGAAATTGAACAAATCTGATATTTTCGATTCTATCTACAATGGAATTGCGAATCTGAATATCTATCTGAATCGATTATTGTCCGTTACACAAAGCGGCTCGTTGAGATGGTATGTTGCAGGTGTATTGATTGGAATTCTCTTTATCCTAACTATTCAAATTCTGTTATGATACTGGTCACTATTATTACGATTTTAATGGTAGCCGGATTGATCGCCTGGCTTGTTTCGCGGTGGAATGTGGGATTAGCAAAATGGATTGCCCTGGTGGCCATGGTAATTGATTTTTTAATAGTATGCAGCCTTTGGTCACAATATGGCGTTGGAAAAATTACCGGAACTGGATCTTCAACGTGGTTCATTGATTATAAAACAAAATGGATACCTGATTTTGGAATTGGATTTCATTTGGCAATGGATGGTTTAAGCCTGGTACTTTTAATGCTCACATTTTTCCTTGGAATTTTGTCAGTATTATGTTCCTGGAGAGAGATTACTGACAGAGTGGGATTTTACTTTTTCAATTTGCTTTGGACCATCGCCGGAATTAGTGGTGTGTTTGTGGCGATGGACCTTTTCCTTTTCTATTTTTTCTGGGAGGTTATGCTCATTCCAATGTTTTTCCTGATTGGAATTTGGGGAGGGGAAAGAAGAAGATATGCTTCTTACAAATTTTTCATTTTTACGCAGGCAGGCGGTTTACTCATGCTGCTTTCCATTTTGAGCTTGTATATAATTCACGGCCAGCAGACAGGCCATTATTCATACGATTATTTCAATCTTGCTGAAACACGCCTGGAACCGACTACTGCAAAATGGATCATGATGGGATTTTTAATTGCATTTGCAGTAAAACTTCCCATGGTTCCATTTCACAACTGGCTTCCGGATGCACATGGCGAGGCCCCCACTGCAGGTAGTTTAATTTTGGCAGGTTTGCTACTAAAGACAGGGGCATATGGAATTCTACGATTTGTGTTGCCACTATTTCCAAACGCTGCTGCAGAAATTGCATGGTGGGCCATATTGTTTGGTGTAATCGGAATTATTTATGGAGCCATGCTCGCATTTGCACAAACTGATCTCAAAAGATTAATTGCTTATACTTCGGTTAGCCATATGGGTTTCATTTTGGTGGGCATATTTTCTTTTAGAGAAATTGCCATGCAGGGTGTGGTAATGCAAATGCTCACACATGGAATCAGTACAGGCGCATTATTCGTTTTGGCCGGTATGATTAAAGAAAGGCTGCATACGAGGGATATCGATCAAATGGGTGGCTTGTGGACCAGCATGCCTGCCATGGGAGGAGCTGCACTCGTTTTCACAATGGCTTCCCTGGGATTGCCTGCATTAGGAAATTTCATCGCAGAGTTTCTCACCTTACTTGGGGCATTTCCGGCAGCGCCAAAACTAACCATACTCGCCACACTGGGTCTGGTATTTTCTGCACTTTATTCTTTACGAATGTTCCAAAAAGTTTTTTTGGGAAACCGTCTTACTAACACTAAAACAATGGATATGTCGCCGAGAGAAATTCTCATAATGGCTTCACTTACTATTGCGATAGTATTATTGGGATTGTATCCGCAACCTGTAATAAACATGGTTAAAACCGTGGCCAATGATTTAGCGGTTAGCCATGGCGTTTAATTCCGCAAAATGATTTGATATGAATGAGCTTCAGTTTAATGCACTTTTACCATACACGCTTTTAGCAACGGCTTCAATCGTTGTAATTTTGCTGATCGCTTTTCGAAGCACGCACACCCTGATCCAGGTTGTTGGGTTCCTTTTGATGTGTTCCGTAATATTTGCCCTTGTAAAAGTTCGTCCATTGCTACCCGTTACTGTCCCACCATTATTTCAAATTGATGGATTTGCACTTTTGTTCACTGGTTTAATCATTTGCGGCGTAGCTATTGTTGGCTTGTTCTCCTATATCTATTTTGAAGAAAGAGAGGAAAATCCAAAAGAATATTATATCCTCCTTTTTTTAAGTACACTTGGATCTGCACTTCTTGCAATAAGTAATCATTTTGTATCCTTTTTTATTGGACTCGAAATACTCAGTATCAGTTTGTACGCATTGATTGGATATTTGCGTAATCGAAATAATGCTGTTGAGGCGGGCATGAAATACCTGGTACTTGCAGCAATGTCATCAGCATTTTTATTATTTGGAATGGCATTAATATATATGGACACCGGCAGTATGGCCTTCCAGGGAATTGCAGATAAATTAAACCAGGCCCATGGTACTTCACTCATGTTTACCGTGGGAATCGGAATCATGGTTGTTGCCATTGGATTCAAGCTGGCCCTCGTTCCATTCCACCTCTGGGCTGCAGATGTGTACCAGGGAGCTCCTGTTCCCGTTACCGCTTTTATTGCTACAGTATCAAAAATTGGAGTGTTCGCAGTGTTATTTAGATTTGGACTTGCTGTGAATTTGCAAAACTATCCCCTCGTCATAAATATTTTTGCTACCATCGCTGTTGCTTCAATGATCATTGGCAATATCCTTGCCTTGCGTCAAAGCAATATCAAGCGATTGCTTGCCTACTCATCAATCGCACATTTGGGATATTTGATTGTCGCATTTCTTCCGGGAAACATGGCAGGCGTGGAGGCTTCAGTGTTTTATTTGCTTGCATATAGCATAACTTTATTATCTGCATTCGGCATTATAACTATGCTCTCAACGCGAAGCAAAGACGCCGAAGACATTGATGTATACAAAGGACTTTTTTGGAAACATCCATTGCTCGCGCTCGTATTTACTGTGGCCCTGCTATCTCTCGCAGGTATACCATTAACGGCAGGCTTCATTGGGAAATTCTACATTTTAGGAGCAGGGCTTCAACAACATTTGTACTTCCCGGTGCTTGTTCTGGTTTTAACCAGCGTTATCGGTTTGTATTATTATCTGAGAGTAATCAGCGCCATGTTTTCAGCGCCATTGCCAGTCGCTTTGCGGGAAAAAACTACAAGCCCGCTCTTTTATAATTCTACCTATATTGCACTGGTGGTGTTGGCGATTATCCTGGTGGGACTTGGAATATTTCCGGGCATTGTTGTTGAAGACATCAGAACTCTACTCACAGTAAGGTAGTCTTCGAACCGGAATAATAAAAGTTTACCAGGTTTTTTTTATCCGGCAAATTCTAATTTCCTTCTATGGCTTTGAACTATATCTGGGTGGCCTTTTTTCTGGTCGCATTTGTAATTGCATTTATTAAATGGGCCTTTTTTGGCGATCAGGAAATTTTTAAGTTAATGGTAGATGGGATTTTCAGCTCAGCCAATAATGGGTTCGACATTTCATTAAAATTAGTGGGTACTATGTCTCTATTCCTTGGCTTTATGAAGATTGGCGAAAAGGCAGGGGCCATAAATTTTCTCGCAAGAATTGTTTCACCATTTTTCTCCCGACTCTTTCCTGAAATCCCGAAGAATCATCCGGCTGTTGGACATATGATGATGAATTTTTCCGCAAATCTTTTGGGACTGGATAATGCCGCAACTCCATTTGGCATCAAATCAATGGAAAGTTTGCAGGAATTAAATCCCGAAAAGGATAAAGCATCCAATTCACAATTGATGTTTTTGATTTTACACGCGAGCGGCCTCACATTGATTCCGGTCAGTACGATTGCCATAAGGGCGGCACAAAAAGCGGCTAATCCGACGGATGTTTTTGTCCCTTGCCTCATTGTTACTTTTTCTGCAACTCTCGCGTCAATGATTCTTACTTCTGTCAAACAAAAAATTAATTTATTTCAACCTGTTTTGCTGTTTTGGATTGGGACAATCTCCGCTGCAATTGCCGGGCTGGTTTGGTATTTAACAACACTTGACAAAGCCAGTCTGGAAGTTTTCTCTACCAGTTTGAGTAGTATACTGATCATATTATTGCTCGCTGCTTTTTTAATAGGCGGATGGAGAAAGAAAGTGAATATGTTTGAAGCATTTGTTGAAGGTGCAAAAGGAGGATTTGAAATTGCAATTCGAATTGTTCCTTACCTCATCGCAATCCTCGTAGCCATTGGAGTGCTTAGGAGTTCCGGCGTTTTTGACTACGTAATCCAGGTATTTACCAGCGTTTTTTCATTTTTTGGTGTCAATACTGATTTTGTTCCATCCCTTCCAACAGCTCTCATGAAACCCCTGAGTGGAAGTGGCGCAAGAGGAATGATGATCGACGCAATGACGAAGTACGGTCCTGATTCTTTTGTAGGAAGATTGTCCTCCATTTTCCAGGGAACAGTCGACAGCACCTTTTATGTGGTTGCAGTTTATTTTGGCGCGGTTTCTATCAAGAATACCCGCTATGCAATTCCAGTGATGCTGTTGGCTGATACGGTAGGAATAGTGACTGCTATCGTTGTAGGCTACCTGTTTTTCCACTAGCTTGTTTTATTTATCGCTACGTTAATTTATAATCGTTTAACAAGACTTTCAGAAAAATTCAATTTTAGCAGGAGTAATTTAGAGGAAACTGCGCTTATGAAATTCTATTTACTCTCACTGCTATTTACAATGGCGTTTGTTTCCTGCCAAAAAAGTAATTTGGACGGAGGAGCGGGAACTAATAATAATTCTTCAAATAACAGCCATGATAATTCGATAAGAAATAATGTAAAGCCATCGAGCATTACAGTATCAATTAATGGCGATCCTATGAAAGTGACCTCCATTAGTTATGACAGAAGTTCCTCTACATTCAATTTATCCGCCCAAAATTCCCTCCAAAAAGTGGATGTTTATTGTTTCCATATATACGGAAGTAGTGGCCTGAATTATCAATACCAGGATTCCCTCAATTACTCCGTAAGAGATGATTCTCTCTCAGCATGGTATACCACAAGAGCCACTAACTACGGTAGGGTAGATTTTGATTGTTGTGCTTTTCCTGTGGCGGACAGTATTGTTGCTGGAAATTTTTCCGGACTATTTGCTCTTGAAGGAAAAGATGATTTAAGCGTGGTAGGGAATTTCTACCTCGTTTTCAAATGAGCCTGTATTAAATTAATTTGTTCTCGGGGCACCACCAAATGTGAATCGAACCGATAAACCCACAGCTGCAGCTTCAAAATTAATTCCATTGATTAGGTTTAATTCAGGTTTCCAGTCCGCTGAGATGTTTATAGGCACATTATTGAACTTATAATCCAGTCCGAGAATTCCCATTGCTCCAGCAAAAACGGTCCCACTGCTGGCTTCATTTGTATCTCCAAATGAAACATATCCGCCCGGACCAAAAAACCATTTCAGTCCCTGCACATTCATCGGCCTGTAAATTTCATAAATTCCCCCAATGGCAACGGGATTACTAAAAGTGAAAAGGCCTTCAATGGCGTGCCCCTCATTCATGAAATATTTAAAAGAAACAGAATTATTGATGCGGGGAGTCATATTGCTCAATCTAACACCCAGTGCCATTTTATAATCCTGGGCTTTTAAATTTTGAGTGAAGCAAATGACGGAAAGAAAAATACAGAGTCCAATAATCTTCTTCATGATGAATCGATTTTTCATTGGAACGAAAATATGGTGCCGCGTTTCATTGAGGTTCAGTTAATCTTTTGCCAAAATACCCGAGGCAAATTAAACCGGCTACTATAGAAATTATTGAACCAAGAAGAACTCCGATTTTGGAAATATTTTGCAATTCATGTTCTGAGAAAGCTAACATTGCAATAAAAATCGACATCGTAAATCCAATTCCGGCAAGTAATCCTATTCCCACCATCTGTGGCCAACCAACTCCCGCGGGAAGTTCTCCCCATTTCATTTTCACCAGTACGAAGCATGCGAAAATAATTCCTAGCGGTTTTCCAATAAACAATCCAAATACTATACCCCAACTAAGACCTGTATCAATCGCGCTCAAAATTTCTCTGGGCAAAATAATAGCTGTATTAGCCAACGCAAATAGGGGAAGTATCAGAAAATTTACGGGCTTATGAAATAAATGTTCAAGCTTGTCCAGGTTTGCTGTTGGAACCGTGAATGCAAATATGACTCCTGCGATTGTAGCATGGATTCCTGAATTAAATACACAATACCACAGGCACAATCCCAATAAAATCTGGATCATTCCAAATCTGACTTTTAAAAAAAGAAGGAGTAATAATAATACTATAATGCCTACAGCTAAACCTGCATACATTAGGTGAAATCCGCTACCATAAAAAATGGCAATTACTACAATCGCACCCAGATCATCAATAATTGCAAGAGCAGTTAAAAATATTTTAAGGCTCATGGGAACCCTTGGACCAAGAAGTGTGGCTATCCCCAGTGAAAATGCAATATCTGTAGCTACCGGAATTCCCCAACCACGTACAAATTCAGTTCCATTATTGAACGAATAGAAAATGATAGCGGGGAATATCATTCCTCCAATCGCTGCGCCTATAGGTAACAGTGATTTCCGTACGCTGGAGAGTTCTCCCGTCAATATTTCGCGTTTAATTTCCATTCCCACCAAAAAGAAAAATATGGACATTAGTCCATCATTGATCCAATGCAATAAAGTATGGGGGAGATGAAAAGAATTGGAAACATTTAATTCACGAAGCCAAATGGTGGAATAAGAAGAAGTGAATGCCCAATTTGAAAATGCCAGGGAAATGATGGCACAGGAAAAAAGTATTATTCCAACAGATCGGCTGTCTTTAAGAATGGCATCAAGGGGGCTAAAGATTGTCCTACGAAGAATTTTTTTCACCATATTCCCAATTAGCAATTCTAACAGGCAGGCGCAGCCTATTCAAAAAGTTCAAGCCTGGTTTTGGGTCTTCTGAATTCCTGCCACTTGAACCCCCTGAAAAATTTTCTTTCTTCAGGAACTTTCAATACAGGATAAAATCCTCCGTCAACTTCATGTATCCAGGTAATTTTTTTAAGCGCTCTTTTCTCAAAATACATATTTATTAGATCAGCCTTTGCATAATTAGCCCCTGTATATGCGCTATCCTCATCCTGGATATAATAAAGGCTCTCCGCACTTCCTTTTGCCCGAATATGTTCTAATTCGCCATCTTTAAAAAATCCAAAAATAGTATTGCCCTTAATTTGATCGTAAAATTGATCATTGCTTTTGCTAATTGCATATCCATTTTCAAAAACTTCTACATGTTCGGGCTTTTTATTTTTTGTGAAAAGATATATCGTATCACCGGTAAGCTGACTTCCTCTTGACCACATTACGGGGTCATTGAATAATTTGAATACCGAATCCTTAAACGAATAATACAAACTATCACCAACCGCCTGCATTGAATCAGAAAAAATCTTTACATGGTGAAAAGCCTGAAAATACCGAATACTATCAGCCTGGGCCACCCGAACGGTTTTAGTTCCTTTAACCGTATCTGTTACCATCGTAGAATCTGATGGTTTGGTTCCCAAACTGTCTTTAAAAATTCCAGAGTACAACGTGTCCGCAGTAACATATAGTGAATCGTTGTCCTGTTTGAGAATCATTACGGGCTTAACAGTGGCAAGAAAAGTCTTATTGTTTCTATTGATGTGCCCGATTTCTGAAAAAACTGTTACTCCCTGAGTAGTATCTCTGTAAATGAATTTTCCTTTTGCGTGCCCTAGCCCACTGACTTTATCAAATTCAATACTATCGGCAGTTATAAATTGAGTGCTGTCCTGGATTACTGGCCTGCTCCCAAAATTTGCGAGCCCATTTGCAAGGTCATAAGTTCCGCTTTTAGTATGGATAATGGACTTTCCATCATTGATAGTAGTGGGTGCAACAAATGTTGCAATTTGAGAATTTACATTGTAAAGCAAGGTATCCGTAGCCATGGTGTATTGGGGACTCACCATTTGCACTCCTTTCTTAAAATAAGCATCGTGCGTGTCAGAATAATAAAATCCTTCCTGGCTTGTCAAAGTAGAATTTCCATTAACAACTTTGCCGCCATTTATATAGGTTCCGATTTTGGTATTTAAGTCGTAGGTAAGATCCTCGGTGGTCAATGTGGCTTTCCCATCCGTTAGTCTCACAGATTTCTTAATATTCGCGGTTTTGGTATCTCCATAATAAATCAGGTACTGGCCATAAATTTGAACACTGTCACCGTCATTAATATGAATATTTCCAAATGCTTCAATGGTGTTTAATTTTTTGTTGAGAGATACGCTGTCGCCCTGGAAAATGGTATTACCCTGTCGTAGGATGACATTTCCTACAAAAATCTGAAGGTCGTTGCTATCCTTTTTTATGAGATTGAGTAAATCAGAACGAATGAGAAATATTTCCCTCGTAGTATCTTTTGGTGTAGCAGTAGGAACTGTTGCAGCTGGATTTTGCGCATAGGCAAAATGGGAACTGCACCATAAAAATGCCAAAAAAATTAAACGAAATAATCTACTCATTTTTTGTTACCCTCTGGGCTTGTACTGGTAGAATCAGGCAATGGCTCCGTCAGAGGTGGCGACTTATCCTTCTTTCCAAATACTAACCCTCCCGTATAGCGGCGGGGATGTATTCTGAAATCCTGAAGCAGAAGATTCAGACTATTTGTTGTTGAATTAAGATTTGTATATAGTTTCTTGTCGTTTATAAGTAGACCCAATGTTCCTTCGCTGCTGTTCACTTTCGTAAGAGTAGCATTTAATGATGTAACTGCTGCTTTCAATTGTGTTAAAACCGGATCGAGATCAAGTTTTGCAAATTTTCCGGTCATCGTGTTAAAATTCGCGAGGATGTGAGATACGGTATCATTATTCTTCTTCAGGTTACCTGTAATAGATTCCGCATTTTGAAGGGTCTTGGATAATACACCAGTTTCGCTATTCAATAAACTATTTAAACTGTTTGTAGAAGCGGCAAGGTTTGCTACAATTGCCTGGAAATTCTTTTTTGTAGAAGGATCAAATGCACTGCCAATTACTTTAATCAATGAGTCAAGTGAAGCTAAAGCACCGTTCACTTTTATAAGTGCGGGATCCAGACTTGTTTTTACCTGGTCTAAAATTCCGGGAGTAACCGAAGTTTGAAGGGTATCACCATCTTCTAAATACTTGCTATCATTTCCCAGTTTAATGCTGAGGTTATTTGTACCTAACAAGTTTGAAGCAACATATCCTACAGAATTCTTCGGAATATTTATGGAGCGATGCAGGTTAATCGTTACAAGAATGCCACTCACATTTTCGTCTGTTTCCTGCATTTTAAAAACAGTTCCTACCTGCAGTCCGTTTATCATCACCGGGTTTGAAATACCCAGGCCTTCAACAGAACTAAAAACAGCATAAATCCTTGTATTCTTCTGAAACATGGGCTTTCCCTTGAGGAAATTAAAGCCCAGTATCAGTAAAGTGATTGCTACTGCCGTTAATGCGCCAATCTTGGTTTCGTTGGAAATTTTCATTTGAGTTAGTTTTCAATGGCCGATTGGGTTATCGGACATTGAAGCAAAAATAGAAAAACTTTGCTGCACGCGGACAGAAGCTGTCCACATACTGTTATTTAGTTTTAGTAGCAAAGGAATTTGAGGGAGTTTTAGTTCTTTTCCCTTCAGAAAGAGATTGACTTGCTGGTGTGGAGGTATTGTTATTTAAGGAATCTCCACCAGAACTTTTTCCGGCATCAATTTGATTTTTATAAGCAATTACTGCATCTGCAATGGCTCTAGACATTTGTTCCTGGCCATCTTCACTGTTCAAAAAATCTTCCTCACTTTTATTCGTAATAAAGCCCGTTTCTATGAGAACGGCGGGCATATTTGTAGCCTGCAAAACCCAAATACCTTTTTCATTTCTCTGTAAAACACCATCGCTTTTGCGGCCAATGCTCGTGAATTCATTTTCGATCATTGTTGCAAGCTTCACACTGTTCTTAAAGTATTTTTGAGCCCACAGACGGCTCGCAATAATTCCTTCAGGTGTGTTGGGATCGGGCACATCTTCCAGTTCATCTCCTGATTCAAATCGCTCAGAAATTGCTTCGCCCTTAATCGTACTTCTGTCTGCTGCCCACACATATGTTGCTGTGCCTTCACGGGGATTTGGGGTGTACCAGATTTTGTACACAGGTTCTCTTTTAGTGTGCTTTTTCTTTTTGGAACCTTTTCCCGTATAGTAAGTAACATTCTTATGTCCGATCACCTCTGAATGCCTGTTAGGTGGGGCGGCATTAACGTGTATACATACAAAAAGATCGCCCTTATTTTGATTGGCAAATGCTGCCTTTTCAGTAACGGGCTGCGTAATATCAGTGGTTCTTGTTTGAATAATTTTTGTTGAAGGAAGTTCTTTATCCAGGATGGCACCGACTTTCAGAGCAAGTTTCAACGTTATTTGTGCTTCCGTTGAATACGATCCTTTTGCGCCCTGATCATTGCCTCCGTGACCTGCGTCAACGATTATAGTTTTAATCCTGGATTTGGTTTGGGAGAAAGAATAGAGAGAAAAACATAAAAAAAATATCAAACCCGATGCAATGATTTTTCTCTGCATGCCTGTGTTAAAATTTAGTAGGGTTAGTAATACATTTCAATCTTCACAATTTCTTACCGCGAATATGGCTATTTTTGTCGCCGACTGTATGAAAAATAAACGTCGCAAATTTAGGCGAAATTATTCATTTACCCTTGCCACACTGCTGCTTGTCACTGCAATAACGCTCAAGGGAAGGGCAATAAACCAATCCTCCCTTTCTTTTGACAATTCTTTAACAGCCGTCCGTGATACAATTCCTCCTGCAAAAGATTCTACTATTGCAAAAGATTCTTCTATCAAATCCACCGATTCTATCCCTGATATAAACGATACTTCTCATAAGATAGTTAAGGTCGATAGCTTCCAGGTAAAAATGTCCAAAGACTCTGTTGAAGCACCAGTTAACTACAGCGCAGAAGATTCTATGGTGCTTGATGTTGGCAACAAGAAAATTTATCTCTATGGAAAAACCGATATCAAACAAAAAGATATTGAACTCACAGCACCCGAAGTATCATATGATCAGTCAACTTCAATGGTAAAAGCCAGGATGAAACTTGATACAGCAGGTAAAGTACTTGGCCAGGCGAAATTGGTGCAGGCTGATATTACCACAGTAAGCGATAGCCTGGAATTTAATTTCAAAACATTAAAAGGCTTAACCCATAGCACTTATTTTCAGGAAGCAGAATTATTCAACTACGCCGAAAAAGTGAAGAAAGTTGATCCGCAAACTTTTTATGCTTATCGTGGAAGATTTACTACCTGTAACCTCGATACACCACATTTTGCTTTCCGTGCGAAAAAAATCAAATATATCAATGGCAAAGTAGCAGTAACCGGACCAGTAGGAGTCGAATTTGAAGGCGTTCCGATTCTTCCTGTTGTTTTGCCATTTGGGATGTTTCCGCTTCAACAAGGAAGACATTCAGGTCTCTTACCCCCACAGCTAACCGTAACCCAGGATTATGGTTTGGGACTGGAAGGGCTGGGCTACTACAAAGTTCTTAATGATAATATGGATATCACTTTTCGAACGGATATTTATTCCTATGGTAGTTGGCGGGTGAATGTGACTCCGAGTTACCGGGTGCGATACAAGTACAGCGGTAGCCTTACACTCAGTTTGCAAACGACGCACCTGAATTTTAAGGATGATCCCGATTACGTTAAGAGCAGAAGCTTTTTCGTGACATGGAGCCATCGAACGGACAGCAAGGCACACCCGGGAGTAAGTTTCTCTGCAAACGTAAATGCAGGTTCAAGCAGTTATTTGAGAAATGTGCCCAGTAATTCATTCATAAATCAATCAAATAATCCGGGATATCAATATAGTTCTCCAGTGAATTTCACCAACCAGTTAAGTTCCTCCATTTCCTATCAAAAATCATGGATAGGAAAACCTTATAATTTATCCGTTAACTTAAACCACAACCAAAATACAAACAGCAAACTTGTAAACCTTAATTTGCCGGACGTAAACTTCAACATCAATACGATTTATCCATTTCAACCTAAAGAGATGATTGGTTCCGGGAAATGGTATCAGAAGCTGGGTATTGGTTACGCAGGAAATATCAGAAACCAAATTTCATTTTACGATACAGCATTTAGTTGGAAACAAATCTTAGATACAATACAATGGGGCGCACAGCACACGGTGCCGATATCCCTGGCTCTTCCACAACTCGGACCATTCCAGGTTTCACCAGGATTTAGTTACCAGGAACGTTGGTACTCGCAAAAATTTTACAGAAGTTGGGATGGAACGAAAGGAAAAGTAGATACTTCTATCACTAAAGGATTTTACACGGCAAGAGACATTTCATTTTCTATGTCTGTAAGCACTGCTGTTTACGGAACTTTTCAATTTAAAAATAAGGGCTATGGTGTACAGGCAATCCGGCACGTAATGCGGCCAACTATTAGTGCTTCGTACCATCCCGATCTCAATAGTCAGAATTTTTATAACATACAGGTAGATACAGCTGGCCGTCATCAAACTTTTTCAGTTTTTGACGGAAGTTTATACCAGGCATTTAGCGGGGGTAAAACGGGTAGTATAGGCTTCGGTTTGGATAATTTCCTCGAAGCAAAAGTGAAATCGAAAAAAGATACTACTTCGGACAATCAATTGAAGAAAGTAAAACTGATAGATGGGTTTGGATTTAATGGTAGTTATAACCTTTTGGATACTTCATTCTACAAACTATCAACCATAAATTTTTACTTAAGAAGTGTACTGCTTGAAAAAATAAATATCACGGCGTCTACCAATCTTGATCCTTATAAAGCAGACAGTGCAGGGCGCAGACTTAGGGAGTATGCATGGCAGGGTGATGGGTTTTCTTTAGGCAGAATTACAAATGGTAGTTTATCAATTTCCAGTTCTTTCCAGAGTAAAAAGAAAAAAGATAATAAGAAGACAGAGCAACAGGGATACGACAACTACGATAATCTTTCGCAAGAACAAATGCAGGCTCAACTTGATTACATAAGAATGAATCCTGCGGAATTTGTGGACTTCAATATTCCATGGAATGTAAATGTTTCTTATTCGTTAAGCTTTAATAAAGTGCCAAGGCCCGATTATTCCGGCTTCTCAACCATATTTACCTCAAGCTTGCAGTTTAATGGAGATTTCAGTCTTACCCAAAAATGGAAAGTAGGAGCGAACGGATACTATGATTTCAGGGCGAAAAATGTTCCGAGCTTTTCTATGTTCATTACAAGAGATATGCACTGCTGGCAAATGGCCATAAACGTAACTCCCGTAGGTCTTAGAAGATCGTTCAGCATTTCCATCAATCCCAAGGCCGGCTTGCTGCGCGACCTAAAGGTGAACCGTACACGAAGTTTCTCGAATCAATAGACTGAAAGTAATTTAGTACTAAGTACCTAGACGCGGTTTTCGTGAGCAGCGTAATAATCGCTCATCAATTGAAAGATTTTATCTTTTAGTTGCGTTGAAGTTTCACCTGGAGTGGGGAAGACCGGAGTTAGGAAATGTATCTCCATTTTAGTTGGCCAGATGAAAAAAGTCTTGTTTTGAGGCATTGCTTTTTTTGTGTTGAAAAGAAGTGCAGGCATTATGGGCACACCAGTATCAACCGCTAATTTGAATGCTCCTTCATGAAATGATTTTAACGGCTCACTTGTTTTATTTCTCGTCCCTTCAGGATAAATGCACATATGCATGCCTAATTGGAGGACTTCCTTCATTTTATTGAAACTCTCTTTTCTACTCGCTTCATTTTTTCGATCGACGAGCACAGACCCACGTTTGTAAATCAATCCGAATATGGGTATTCGTGACAATTCAATTTTTGCGATCGTTTTGTTCGGGCCTGGAATCTGGGGGGTGGTAATCATAATATCCATCATCGAATTGTGATTGGTGGTTACGATGTAGTTTTGGCCTTTTACAAATTTATTTTTCCCCAGAATTTTGATCGGACAACCTGTCAAAAACAAAAAAATATCCATCCATAGTTTCGAAATCCTTCTGAATATTTCAGTTCCCCGCGGTTCGGGGAATAACATCGTAATACAAATTGGAATAATAAAAATTAATAAGGTCGTAACAAACAACACGGCGAACCACGTGGCAAAAATTCTTCCTAAGATATTTTTGATTGAGTTCATTTGAATAATTCAAAGTTTCCAGTCAATTACTTCTTTTCCTTCCTGCAATAGAAATTCATTTGTTCTTGAAAAATGTTTGCACCCAAAAAATCCTTTATCAGCTGAAAAAGGGGAAGGATGTGCAGCCTTAAGCAAATGATGTTTGGTTTCGTCAATGAGTACCTGCTTTTCCTGAGCAAATTTACCCCACAGCAGGAAAACCACTCCGCTCTTTAAGTCAGAAACTCTTTTTATGACTGCATCAGTAAATTCGGCCCAACCAATTTTTGAATGACTCAGGGGTTCATTTGCCCTGACGGTAAGCGCAGAATTTAATAAAAGGACACCCTGCTCAGCCCAATGAGAAAGGTTACCCGATTTTGCCGACATTCCAATTCCAATATCGCTTTGTATTTCCTTAAAAATATTTATGAGAGATGGTGGGGGATTAATCCCCTCGGGAACCGAAAAGCATAATCCATGGGCCTGGCCCGGACCATGGTAAGGATCCTGTCCCAACAATACTACTTTTAGCTGATCAAATGGCGTTTTTTCAAATGCGTTAAATATGAGGTTGCCCGGTGGATAAATAGTTTTTCCGGCAGCTTTCTCCATTTTTAGCAATGCAACTACCTGTTCAAAATACGGTTTGGCGAACTGATCTTTGAGAATTTCTTTCCAGCTGGGTTCTATTTTAACATCCATCGATTCGATTTCCGGTTTGGCTGCAAACTAAAAAAAATTATCTTTGCGCCTCTAATTATGGCTCTTAAATAAACCAGGTCCCGTAGCTCAGCCGTAGAAAATCAAAACGAGTTAAGCGAGTTTTAGATTTTCAAGGTCCCGCAGTATTGCGGGATAGGATTGCGGATGTTAATGGTTGAAATTTTGAAATATTGTATGGTCCCGTAGCTCAGTTGGATAGAGCGGCAGCCTTCTAAGCTGTAGGTCATTGGTTCGAATCCAATCGGGATC
>PSRI01000253.1 GCA_003175935.1 Bacteroidota bacterium | reverse complement strand
TCGAACCCTTGATACCCTTTCGAGTATACACACTTTCCAGGCGTGCCAGTTCAACCACTCCTGCACTCCTCCGTGATTTGAAAAAATTATTTATTTAAGATCTAATTACTTACACACTTTCTCCCGGCGTAGCCGGGACCAGTTCAACCACTCCTGCACTCCTCCGTGATTTGACATTTTAAAGGATGGCAAAAATAAGCATAATCGGTCTTAGTTTCTAAAAAATTAGACTGAATAGTAGCCACAATTATCTGATAACACTCTCAAAATCTGCTAATATCCAAATTCATTCTTATTAAATTGGGTTCTTTAAATTTGCCCCGTTAGTTCATCCATCTAATATTATTACTCATGCAAAGACCTGTAAGAGTTTTGGTTGCAAAAGTGGGGCTGGACGGCCATGATCGGGGGGCCAAAGTTATCGCGGCGTCCCTGCGCGACGCAGGCATGGAAGTGATTTATACAGGGTTGCGCCAAACCCCCGAAATGGTTGTGAATGCTGCCTTGCAGGAAGATGTTGACGCCATTGGAATAAGCATCCTCAGTGGCGCTCACAACACTGTGTTCCCAAAAATTATCCAGCTCATGAAAGATAAAGGCCTTGATGATGTACTCCTCACCGGTGGCGGCATCATTCCCCCGGATGACATGAAAGCGCTAAATGATATTGGCGTAGGAAAGCTTTTCCCCCCGGGAACGCCTACCGCAGAAATATCTGAATATATCCGCGAATGGGTAAAGACTCACCGCAATTATTGATTCAAAAGAAAATTGAAATTATGTACCAGACTCTTCTGACCAATCTCGAAAATAATATACTTACAATCACCATTAACCGACCAGATAAACTTAATGCTCTTAATAAAGAGGTGATTCGCGAATTGGGTGAAGTAGTAGACGAAGTTTATAGTAACGCGCAAATAAAATCCGCAATACTCACAGGATCGGGCGCAAAAGCCTTTGTAGCTGGTGCAGATATTTCAGAATTTAAAAACTTAAATAAAGCTGATGGAGCTGCACTTGCCAAAAAGGGTCAGGTTATTTTTTTTAAAATTGAAAATTGTCCAAAACCTTTTATAGCCGCTGTTAATGGATTTGCTCTCGGTGGCGGCTGCGAGTTAGCCATGGCCTGTCATTTCAGAATTGCTTCTTCGAATGCAAAATTCGGACAGCCGGAAGTAAATCTTGGATTAATACCCGGATACGGAGGTACTCAACGCCTCACTCAACTAATTGGCAAGGGTCGGGCTATTGAAATTTTAATTAGTGGAAATATGATTGATGCTGAAACTGCCTTAAAATATGGGCTGGTAAATAGTGTTGTCGCACCTGAAGAACTTTTGTCAAAATGTAATTCCATTCTTGATAATATTAATGCCAAAGCACCACTTGCGGTAGCGGAATGTATACGCTGCGCAAATCTTGCAGCAAATAATCCCTCTCTTAAAAATTTTGAAACTGAAATGGAAGCATTTGGCAAATGCTTTGATACGGAAGATACCAAAGAAGGAACTTCAGCATTTTTAGAAAAAAGAAAACCTGTCTTCAAAGGAAATTAATTGTAGTTCTATTTCGTTACCGGACTCAATAAAATATTATAAGCAGCAATCTCACTCAATAGTGGCAAATCTTTAGACTGATCAATGCGGATACTCATTCCCGAAATTTCGGTTTGATCAAATGTGAGAATTCTTTTTCTTCCTATGGTAGTACCACTAATTTCCCTGATTGGCTCATCCTTATCGTTAAGTAATAAAACCTTGAACTCACTAATTCTTTGTCCCATTGCAATGGGTTCCTGCAACACAACACAATTAATTTTTTTCTTCTCTTTGCATTTGATGTAAACGGAGCTGTGGTTTGACGATGGAAGGCTGTCAAATGTTGATGAATTTTCATCACTTAAATGAAAAGTGATTCTTTGATTTTTGTTGTCTACGATCTGCACAGATTCATTTTTGATGAGATTATATTTGAAATTATCTTCTCTCAATTTTTTGAATCCCATCAACGCTGCTGAATCATAGGAAGTCATTAATCCTCTTCTATCCGGAGGAACATTCAGCAATAAATTAGTCCCTCTGCCAACAGATTTTAAATAGAGATCGAATAATTGTTCCGGAGTTTTTACCTTTTGATCTTCTTCTTTGTGGTAAAACCATCCGGGCCTGATGCTAACATCTGCTTCTCCTGGTATCCAGTTTTTACCGTTGACATTTCCACTGTTTAAAGTATCTGTTTCCGGCGCACCATTTCCTCGTTTAAATCCAGCCGTATCCAATAAGTTCCAATTGGTCTCCCCTGCAATTCCTTTTTCATTCCCAATCCAACGAATATCCGGGCCGATATCGCTAAATATTACTGTTGCCGGTGAAATTTTGCGGATGGTTTCCTCAAAGCGATGGAAATCATAGACCATTTTTTTCCCATTCGGGCCTTCGCCATTAGCACCATCCCACCATAACTCCCAAATAGGACCATATTTAGAAAAGATCTCCTTCATCGTATTTATGTAAACATCGTTGTAAGCAGGTGTTCCATAAGCGGGGTGATTTCGATCCCACGGCGAAATATAAACGCCGAATTTTAATCCCGCTTCTTTGCAGGCCCTGGAAAGGTCTTTTAGCACATCCCCCTTACCATTTCTCCATTTACTCTGTTTTACAGTATGATTAGAATATTTGCTTGGCCATAAACAAAACCCGTCATGATGCTTTGCAGTAATAATGATCCCTTTGGCACCTGCCGCCTTAGCAATTCGAACCCACTGTTTACAATCCATTTGTGTAGGATTGAATGCATCTTCGGGCTCATTTCCCGCACCCCATTCTTTATCTGTAAATGTGTTCGGACCAAAATGAACAAAAATGTAAAATTCCATCTCCTGCCATTGCTGCTGGTATTTGGTAGGAACAGGTGGCAACGGCTTCAGATCCTGAGCTTTTAATAAAGTTGCAAAGAGCAACATGGAAATTATAGATAGAATTCTCATTGTTAGCAGATAATTGGTTCTCAAAATAAATCATCCTAGCAACATATCCATTAATTTTGCGGCTCTAAAAGAAGTTAAATGGATTACCGCATAGAAAAAGACACTATGGGCGAAGTAAAGGTTCCTTCAGGAGCTTTTTACGGAGCACAAACACAAAGAAGCATCGATAATTTTAAAATCGCGCAGGATATAAATAAGATGCCGAAGGAAGTAATACGAGCATTTGCTTATTTGAAAAAAGCTGCCGCACTTACTAACCTGGATGCCGGGATCCTTTCAAAAGAAAAATCTGAACTCATTGGAAAAGTCTGTGACGAAATTCTCCAGGGGAAATTAGACGATTATTTTCCTCTTGTAGTTTGGCAAACAGGAAGTGGCACGCAAAGCAATATGAACGTTAATGAAGTGATTGCTTATCGCGGTCATGTATTGAATGGCGGAAAGCTGGAAGACAAAGAAAAATTCCTTCATCCCAATGACGATGTAAACAAGTCACAATCGAGCAACGATACTTTTCCTACTGCAATGCATATCGCAGCTTATAAGATTTTGGTTGAAGTAACCATTCCAGGAATTGAAAAGCTAAGAGATACACTTGTTGCTAAAAGCAAGCAGTTCATGAAACTCGTAAAGATTGGCAGAACACATTTCATGGATGCTACACCATTAACGGTGGGACAGGAATTCAGCGGTTATGCTGCACAGTTAGATCATGGATTAAAAGCAATTCGAAACACCCTTCCACATTTATCTGAACTGGCTTTGGGAGGTACAGCCGTTGGAACGGGAATTAACACGCCTCCCAACTATTCAGAAAATGTTTCCAAACATATTGCAGATTTAACGAAACTGCCTTTTATAACTGCCCCTAATAAATTTGAAGCTTTGGCCGCACACGATGGAATTGTTGAATCGCATGGTGCACTAAAAACTGTTGCTGTCAGCCTGATGAAAATTGCAAACGATATCAGAATGCTTTCTTCAGGACCACGAAGTGGAATCGGGGAACTACATATTCCCGACAACGAGCCCGGTTCATCTATTATGCCTGGGAAAGTGAATCCAACACAATGCGAAGCGTTAACAATGATTGCCGCGCAGGTAATGGGTAATGACGTGTCGATTAATATTGGCGGCGCAACCGGACATTTTGAGCTGAATGTATTCAAGCCAATGATGATTTACAATTTCCTGCATAGCGCAAGATTAATTGGCGAAGGATGTGTAAGTTTCAATGATAAATGTGCTGTTGGTATTGAGCCTATCGAAGTGAATATTAAGAAGCACGTTGACAATTCATTGATGCTGGTTACCGCACTCAATACAAAAATTGGATATTATAAAGCTGCTGAAATTGCGCAGAAGGCACACAAGGAAGGCACGACGCTTAAAGAAATGGCTGTTAAATTAGGATATGTCACACCAGAACAATTTGACGAGTGGGTTGTTCCGGCTAATATGGTAGGAAAAATCTAGAAGCTTGAAATTTAAAAAGGAACCCGCAGCAAAATTTGTTGCGGGTTTTTTTCGCATATGCCTTTCCGTAGAATTACCAAGGATCAATAATAAAGGTTGCGGTACCCCGTTTTTTTGATTACCCTGATCCCTAAATTCTGAATCATGTATACCATCCCTATGAATCCTCCTGTGCCCGCAGCTCAGAAGATTAATTACCTGGCGGTTTTATCCTGCCTGGATAACTATCAACTTCCCACAACCAGAAATATTTCTGAGTTGGAATTATTCAATCAGAAAATCTACTCCTGGTATTACCACAACGGAAATATTCCACAAACCAATCAACAGGATCCGGATTGGTTTGCGAATTATGAATAAAGAGTTTGTTTATTATTAACCCTTAAAAAAAGCATTGGGGCAACCATTAAATGGTTGCCTTTTGCTTTTAAACCAACTACAACATGAGAAAAAAGACGAACTTAAATATGGTGAGGAGGCTCTATTGCAAAACAATTTTTTGTGTCACCATTGTAGCATCATAACCATTGTACAATCTGAGTATATAAACTCCTCTTCTGAAGTTTGAAACCTGGATTGAAAAGAAATCACTGCTGCTGATTTCTTCTTTCACGAGTTTACCTGTAATATCAAAAAGTTGTGCTTTAATCGGTTTTCGCTCTCCTTTCTTACTGATCACATTTATCACCGATGATGTCGGGTTCGGATAGACGAGGATATTGGCCGCATAATTAACGGTAATGCCTTTTGTATTATTATCTTTTACATTTAAAACTGTGAGATAAACTATTCTCAGAATCCTGCCTGCATTTGGAGTGGAAATATTACCTCCATTGAAGCCTCCTGTAGGCCCCGAAGTTGAACCGGAACTATCAATTGCAACGAACAAAGTATCTCCAGTGGGTGCAATTGCGATATCTCTGAATCTTCCCAACCCGTGAAAATACGGGAGCGTATCAACGATCTCTGGTGAACTGGTACTGTCGATAACTGTTCCCGGTGGAGTTTTCAATTTAAGTCGATACATACCATATTTCAATGAGGTAACAAGCAAACTATTATTCCATCCAGGGATATAACCCTGGTTATAATAATCAATACTCGAAGGTGCCACTGTGGGCCAGGTAAAAATATTGCTTCCGTCTGCAGGAATATCAGCAGCTGCAGCATTAAATAGTCCAAATATGGGAGCCTTAACATTGTGGTTGGTACAAAAAGTATCTTCTCGTCCAACAGTCATACTCGCAAGTTTATCGTTGTTAGTTATGCCTGGATTATCCAGAGTCGTGTAGTTATTGTCGCAAAGTCCTGCTACAAATGGCCAACCATAATTCCTTCCCACTTCAATCAGGTTCACTTCATCATCTGATTTATCGCCATGCTCCGCGCTAAACAATCTGTTGCTTCCGTTTACATTCGTCCAAACCAGTCCCTGTGCGTTGCGGTGACCATAAGTGTAGATTGCATTTTTATTTTTTGGTCCGCCGCTGGTTGGAAAAGGATTATCATCGGGTATCCATTCATCTCCTCCATTTTGATTATTGTCGGGTTCAAGATTTAGTCGCAATACTTTACCCTCATAAATGCTTGTATTCTGCGCATTATTGGTTCGTCCGGAATTATTGAATTGTCCTGCACCCATATCACCAATTGTATAATAAAGTTTCTGATCAGGTCCAATGGCGAGTCTTCCCGAGTTATGATCATTACTTCCTGGTAAATCTGCAATGACAGTGTCACCGTTGCATAGTGTATATTTATTTGAACCGGTATCAGGGTAAAGAAATCTTACAATTTTCGTATTGTAGTAGCACGGTGAAGAAGTTCCAGATGGACATGTTCCGTTTCGACGATATACGTATGCGACATAAACAAATCGTTTTCCGGAATTAAAATCGGGATGGATTGCCAAACCCATCATTCCGCCTTGCGGCCAGATCGGACAACCACCTCCGCTGCAATTAGAAAAATTCTTGTCGCTACTTAAATCAATGATTTCCCGTTTGCCTTTATTGCCCGGGTGTATTTTGATGACTTTATAACTTCTTGCTTCGGTTACCCACAGTGAATCGTCGGGGCCATAAGTAATTTCCCAGGGAAATGAAAGATGATCAGCGAGAGTATCTACTTTGAATACTTCACCGTTATATCCTATTATTTGCGCATTGGAGGAATAGGATAATATTTCGCTAAAGAAACAAATCGCAAGCAGAATTAAATAACGATGTTTCCTTGTCATTTTAATAGGATTGGATCAGGGATCAGGAAAAAGAATTATCATATTTCAATCGAGCCTGTTTTTTTCGAACTTATCATTTGATAATCGATGTGTATTACGAAATAATTATTTCGCATAATCAATTCATAATGACCACAAGTGAAAAAATCTTTCGCTCGATTAGGTAATTCATTTTCGCTTCTCTTCTAGTATTTCAAAAATGCCGCCAAAAATCACGGATCATTTCAAAGAATAATTTGACATAGGATTACGTTTAAGATTGAAAGCGTGTTCATCAGTCAATAACGCATTACAATCACAGCGCTGATCTGATCCATTATCCTAAAAATTTTTTT
>PSRI01000107.1 GCA_003175935.1 Bacteroidota bacterium | reverse complement strand
ATGAAGAGCCTCAATCATTTTAATACCACTGATTGCTCCTTGTGTAGCAGGTTTAAAGATGACTGCATTTCCTGAAATAAGTGCCGGTGCCAGTTTAGCTGCAGCTAAATTGACCGGATAGTTAAACGGAGGGATGGCCAAGACTACACCAAGCGGAACACGATCAACAATCGCAATCTTTGACTTTGAACCACCTGGAAAGCTGTCTCCTTTCAAACTTTCACCATTCATGTGCATTGCTTCTTCTACCGTGTATCGAATAAAAGTTGCAGTACGAACGACTTCACTCTTTGCATCTTTGTAGCTTTTTCCTACTTCTTTCATAATAATTTCAGCAATTTCATCCCGCATGTTTTCTAATTCATCTGCCCATTGATACAAAAACTTCGCCCGTTCCTGAAGTAAAGTTTCTGCCCAACTTTTTTGTGCATTCTGGGCATAATAAATTGCCTCATCAACTTCTTCAGATGTAATGGCTTGAACTTCTCCAATCACTTCATAAAGATATGGCGAAGTGATTTTAATTGTTTCACCAGACTTACTTACTCTCCATTCCCCATTTATATAAAAAGGATAAGCTGTTAAGGATAATACGTTTGTCGGCATAATAAATCCCCCTTGAATTTTGGAATAAATTTATTTAAAAATATGGATCATGAACTATTTCAGCTAAATTCAAAAAAATAATTGCGTAGAAAAAGAGACCCTTTTACCCTTTAATTTCGGTGCTAACCATCATATTGGAGTCTCTTGGGGTATGAATGGATAAAACAGAATGAATCCCCCGTTTATTGGGACGTTTTTTAACCCAAAAGGACAAAAAATGTCCCTATTTGGTAAAAAAAATTTTTTCCATCTCCATCCGTTTATTACAACCAAATCTATTTACTGACCTTGGCGTTTTGCATAATTTTGGAAACACTAAATGTATTGATTATAATATTTACGATGAATAGGTTGCCTACTAGGATTAAAGTTGGTTTCGACTATTCGGTTACAGTGTCTTCCTCATATGATTCAATTGTCTTATCCCTGC
Source organism: Bacteroidota bacterium (assembly GCA_003175935.1). Classification (GTDB taxonomy): domain Bacteria; phylum Bacteroidota; class Bacteroidia; order Chitinophagales; family Chitinophagaceae; genus PSRI01. The sequence continues at coordinate 5,943 of PSRI01000107.1, read as the reverse complement.
AATCCCAACATTCGCTTCTGTTTCTCTCCATTTTTGACAATTCATCTCCACAATAAATACATTTATCCATTTGTATAATTCCCCTTTCTGTTAGTAAGTTTTATAAATTGTTTTCACTAAAAAATAATTTTTGTTGAGAAGTAAATACTCCAACATTTTGGCAGCATCCAAACAAAAATTACTTTAGTGACAACTAAGGAAGTCTTCTCATTCTTTCACTTTTTACCCAACTAATTATTTAATCTATTCGAAATTCTATAATTACTTGAAAAGAATAAATTTTCATAATATTTAGCGGATAAATTTGATTCTATACATTGAAAACGGATTCAGTAAAGAATTTCTTTTCGATAAAACTCGACATTTTTCAAGGACTTGTTGAGAAATGCAAAAGCAAGTCTTTCATACCGTACGTGTCGCTTCTTCATTAATTGGACCGAGAATCACCAACTGTAATGCTATCTCTTTCATTCCGTAGATTCATGTTCCACTTACGGCAAACGCCTCCATGGCGAGCGAGCCGAAAAAACCTTGAATTTCATGGTGTTTGATATTTTCACTGGAAATTTTAGTGTAAATAAATTGTAGATAACTTTGTGTAAAGTTCAATGTAATTAAAGATTATTGATAGATTTTGATTGTTTTTGGATGATTTTGAAAGATTTTGATTGAATTTTTTGTTTTTTTTAGATAGAATTTTGTTTATAGAAATTAGAACATTTCCCTTTGTAGAATAAGATGATGAACTAAAAACCTTTAAACATCAGTGGTTTACAGCAGTTTTTAAAATTGTGGAAACAAAGAAGATTTGATATTTCATAAAGTTAAATTTTATGAAATATCACTCAAAAAACACTTGAAACATTCAAAAACATTCACAGAAAAATAGCTACTCTTATAAATGACAAATTTTAAAGTAATTGTGGAATTTGAATTCAAAGCAATGCGATTATCAAATTGATATTGTAGCAACTGAAATAAGTATTTTCTAAAATACTTGAAATAAAGAAGAATGAAGGTTGTGGAATTATGATTTATACATGCACATTAAATCCGTCTGTCGATTATGTTGTACAGGTTCAAGAGTTTCAATTAGGAGATTTAAATCGAATGTCATTCGATGCCAAATATCCAGGCGGGAAAGGCATAAACGTTTCTCGCGTATTAAAACGTGCGGGAGTAGAAAGTAAAGCCTTAGGTTTTATTGGCGGATTTACAGGTTCATTTGTAGAAGGATTTTTAAGGGAAGAAGGCATTTCAGCTAATTTTATCCACGTAAACGGTGATTCACGCATTAATATTAAATTGAAAACAGAAACAGAAACAGAGATTAACGGTCAAGGTCCAGAGATTACCAATGATCAATTTGGACAACTCGTAAAACAAATTGAAGGCTTAGAAAATAGTGATATTCTTGTGCTTGCAGGAAGTATTCCAAGTTCGTTGCCAAGTGATTTGTATATTAAACTTTCAAAACTAGCAAAAAAGCAAGGAGCAAAAGTGGTGGTGGATGTGAGTGGAAAAGTACTTCTTGACATCGTTGGCCAAAAGCCGTTCTTTATTAAACCAAATCACCATGAACTCGGTGAGTTGTTTGATACTACTATTGAGACACCGGAAGAGGCGATTCCTTACGGTCAAAGATTGCTGGAATTAGGTGCTGAAAATGTGGCTATTTCTATGGCAGAAAAAGGAGCGCTCCTTATTACAAAAGATGCTGTTTATCAAGCATCTGTCCCAAAAGGAGCGGTGAAAAATTCAGTAGGTGCGGGTGATTCCCTTGTAGCTGGTTTTCTTGCTGCTTGGTTACAAAAGAGTGATATTGTCGAAGCGTTTCGAACAGGTGTAGCTTCTGGAAGTGCGACTGCCTTTTCACTCGAGCTATGTACACAGGAAGATGTGCTGCGTCTTATTCCGGAAGTAGAGATCAAAACAATTAGATTGGGGAAAGTTCAGCTATGAAAATTACAGACTTATTAAAAAAAGATACGATTATTCTTGATTTGCAAAGTACATCAAAGGCTGAAGTTATCGAAGAACTCGTAGCAAAACTGGATGCCGCCGGTCGATTAGTGAGCCGTGAAGGGTATAAGGAAGCCATTTTAAAACGAGAATCACAAAGTACAACTGGTATTGGAGAAGGAATTGCGATTCCACATGCGAAAACGAGTGCCGTCAAAACACCGGCAATTGCATTTGGACGAGCAGTAAACGGAATTGATTATGAATCACTTGACGGCCAGCCGGCACGATTATTCTTTATGATTGCTGCAAGTGACGGAGCCAACAATGCCCACTTAGAGACGCTCTCTCGATTATCGATGCTGTTGATGGATGAAAAATTCCGTGAGGTTTTGCTGAAAGCTGGTTCCATTGATGAAGTTATGACTGCAATTGATGTGAAAGAAAATGAGGGACAGGAAAAGGAAGAAGTTGTCGATAAAAACAATGAGGACCTCATTCTTGCTGTTACAGCTTGCCCGACCGGTATTGCCCATACATATATGGCAGCTGATAGTTTAAAAGCAAAGGCAAAAGAAATGAACGTTAATTTGAAAGTTGAAACAAATGGTTCAAGTGGGATAAAAGGTAAGTTAACAGAAGAAGAAATTGAAAGAGCCATTGCCATAATTGTTGCAGCTGATAAGCAAGTAGAAATGGACCGTTTCAAAGGTAAACATGTCATCCAAGTGCCGGTTGCCCAAGGGATTCGTCGTCCTCAGGAATTAATTGAACAGGCATTGAAGCAGGAGGCACCTATTTACAAAGTAGTTAGTAGTTCCTCATCAAGAAAGGAAACAACAGCAGACTCAACCGAACGTCGCGGTTTTTATAAACATTTAATGAATGGTGTGTCCAACATGCTTCCATTTGTTGTTGCAGGTGGAATTTTAATTGCCATTTCGTTTATTTTTGGAATTCATGCCGCTGATCCCAAATCTCCAACTTATAACCCAATGGCTGCTGTATTAAAGACGATTGGAAGTAAATATGTTTTTTCTCTAATGGTGCCTGTTTTGGCTGGTTTTATCGCGATGAGTATTGCTGATCGCCCGGGGTTTGTCGCAGGGATGGTAGGCGGTTTCATGGCATCGTTAGGCGGGGCAGGATTTTTAGGAGGATTAATTGCTGGTTTTCTTGGAGGCTATATTGTCGTTGGTTTAAAGAAAGTACTTAGTCGCCTACCACAATCCTTAGATGGAATTAAGCCGGTTTTATTATACCCTTTACTTGGTGTATTACTGACAAGTCTTATCATGATGTATATCATTATTAATCCTGTAAAAGCACTTAATGATGGATTAACAGGTTGGTTAAAGGGATTAGGGACAACAAATCTATTGTTATTAGGATTAATTCTTGGTGGGATGATGTCAATTGATATGGGTGGCCCCATTAATAAAGCTGCACTCACATTTGGGATAGCGATGATTAATGCAGGAGACTTTGCACCCCATGCTGCTATAATGGCGGGTGGTATGGTTGCACCATTAGGTATTGCCCTTGCGACCACACTATTCCGTAACAAATTTACAGCTCAAGAACGGGAAGCAGGCAAAACAAGCTATATCATGGGGTTATCCTTTATAACTGAAGGTGCGATTCCATTCGCAGCTGCTGACCCGGCTCGTGTCATTCCGGCATGTGTAATCGGTTCAGCCATCGCAGGTGCCTTAACCATGTTATTTAAAATTGGCTTACCTGCCCCGCACGGTGGAGTCTTTGTCATACCAATCGTCATAGGCAATCCATTCCTTTATGCTTTGGCGATTTTGAGTGGTTCCATTGTAACTGCACTTATCGTTGGATTCTTGAAACCTATAAAAATAGAAAACGATATTGAAAGCGAAAAGGCTGCATAGAGTTAGACGGAATGAGCAAAGCATTATAATTTATTTGTAACAATTTATTTAGCGAAGAACAGCGAAAACATGTCGTTGTTCTTTTTTATTATTTATACATCATATCTTTATTATTTCAAGATATTTTCATTTGTGTTTCATCTCTTCGTAAATGATTGAACGATCAGGCTTTTTTTATAAATTAAAGCGAGAAAGGATGAGGTATCTTGAAAAAAGCTAAAATAAATGATCAGATTTGTTCTAAAAAAGGAATTATTGGGATTGTAAAAAACGTTTATGATAGATCGGTTATGATTAATATTCTTAAAAATCCTACGGGGATTGAATATAAAAATAATGTAACCGTGATAAATCATAAAAATTACGAAGTTATCTAAAATTCAGAATGGCAGACGGATTGAACTTGCCCCTAAGGGGTAAGATTCTTTAAATTAAACCGTTCAGCCTGTGCTTGATATTCAGAAAAAGGAGTGCTGAATGATGCCGCAATTTAAAGCTGCATTAGCTATGTTAGGATTAAATGTTAATAATCTCTTGGGAATAAATCATAAAACTTTTGACCTTTCAGTGGAGCAATTTGATGTATTTAAAAAGGTTTATATAAAACATTTGCAGTCGATGGGACGTGAAGCGAGGAAAAAACGGACTATCGAACACATTGATAGTATTGTTTGGGACTCTAAAGGAGCTTGCTTAAAGGTTTACTATGACGATGGAGAATTTGTACACTATACAAAAGCTGGAGAATGGTACTAAGGGCTTGCTTATAGTAACTCCCATTTCTAATAACATAGTGCTTTCCATTTATTGAAGGAAAGCACTATGTTATTTTTAATAAAGTTATGCTTCAGTAGCCATCAAAATCATCGTGTGCGCTAAAATATTAATAAGCCAAATTCCTCAGCATTAAAATTGAGAAATTTGGCTTTTTTCCTTACCTCAAAAACGCACCTTTAGCAGAATAACACTTGAACATCTTTAGCTGGTTTGTTGGGCTTGCGCCCATAACACTAATCAGATGGAGTCTTCTTGCCGAAAGGGATAAAGAGTGTCATAAGCCATTAATTATGCCGAATAAATTATCGTAATGATTTTTAACATCTTGATATGCTTGTTCTTCTGTAGGATACTTCTTTGAAGAATATAATGGTTCACCTAATTTAATACCATCTTTTACTTTGGTCTTTTTATGTAAATGGGCTTGATACTGCCCTCCTGATGTTGGAAGTATACTAATATCATAAATTGAACTAATTTCCATTATTATGTATCCCTCCTTCCCTCGAACATACCTAAATATTTCAAGGAAAAGTAATGATTTCCTGCACAATTGATTAAATGCCTAAAACGACTGTATGCTACAATAGTCAATGACGATCACTCTGGACCCATCTTTTATGGGGTGCTGTAAAGGCAGAGGGCCATGGTCCTCTGCCTTTGCCCATTTTTCGGCCTCATTTTAAGGAATTGGATAACTTTGAAATGATAAAGAAGCTGACCAAAATTCTCAGCCTCTTCCGTATTATTTTTCGATAACAATTGCTTGCTGGCCCATCTGATCCCAGGCTTTAATAAAGTCGGTCCGATCCACTTTCCGATTTTTAACCCCATACGAATCATTAACATAAATATAATTTTGATCGTAGCCAGTTATGACAACACTATGTTCACTATAAGTAACCTGAATGGTTCCTTGCGGAGTATTCCACTGTTGAAAATCAGACACTGGCGCAAAATTTGCTGTAGTAATAACCCAAACAGGAAGTCCTTGACTCACTTTTTTTAAAATATCGGTAAATGAGTGATTCGTTAAATTAACTGCTTTATCCCCTACATATTTTTTCGCAAGATCAAACACTGGACCATTATAAACACCTAAGCCTGGACCGCCCACCATATCCCCCACAAATCCAACACTAGGATTTCCATGCAGATTATTGCTATAGTCTAATGGAACGGTTGCTATATTTGCAGCTAATGTATTCTTCGTTACTTGGATGCCATGAAAATTTAGAAGCATTGCTAAACTTGTTACTTCACAGCCGTTATATAATTGAGGCTGATCGAGTTGGTTTAGGAT
>PSRI01000032.1 GCA_003175935.1 Bacteroidota bacterium | reverse complement strand
ACTGATTTTTGTAGGGTGGTTTGTAAATTATTTGTGGTGAGATTTTGAATTGTTATCGAACCGGTTCCACCACCCGACCCTAAAAACTGATTTGTACCCTGTAGTATAACTGAATTAGAAGAACCTGCGCCACCCAATATAAGATTTGCCGAACCGGTGCAGATAAGATCACCGCCAATCCTTAATGCGCCTGTTCCGGAGCTGGGTGTAAAACTGAAATTAAATCCATTCAAACGAAGATTATTTTGAATGATACAATCCGTGTTGAATGGAATATTGAAAGTATTGTTGGCATCGATTTCTACATTTCCGTAAGTCCTTCCAACAAGAGACATTGATGTTGCTGTTTGTTGGAAGTAATTGCTTCCCCACAAAAAATTTACCACTGTATTGGGCTGTGTTGCTCCAAAAGGATTACTTCCGCCTTTGTTTTCATAGCTGGCACCGGATTGGAAAACAACCGAGTTTAATGCAGTTGTGCCAAAAGGATTTCCTGTAAATCCAGAACCGGTGCTGAAGGTGGATCCATTTTGAAAAATAAGGGAAGATGCATCGGCAGATAAAAGATGATGTGCGCCTCCTGCAACCTGTATTTTCCCATTTACAGTTCCGCCATAACCTGAAAGAATAGAAATTGAAATATCATTAGTTCCTGAGATATTAAGAGTTGAACCCGATTCAACTAAAAAATTCGGAGCAGGCACTGATGCATCACCAATTTTAACTATAGAAGAAATTGTTGAACTAAAATTTACAATCGCATTATTAAAAACCCTGATTCTTCCAACATTTTCTATTGCCGGCATATCATTTATGGTAGCAGAAGCGTTGAACTCCAGTATATCATTTATCGCAGGCGTTATTCTATTGGGTATCCAACTGGTAGGGTTTGTCCAGGATCCGGCCCCATTTTTCCAGGTATACACTTGCTGAGAAAATACAATACAGGGAAGTAATAATGATTGAAGCAGCAATTCCTTTTTCATCACAATGTTTTTTAAGGTTAGTGAGTGCCAGGAATTACGCTTTCTTAAGGCAGAAATGAAAGTTAATCAATATTTTTAGACATATTTGAAGTGCAATTGTATTTTTGGTGATTTTCTATAATCAAGTACGTTAAAACCACATGTGGGCGATTTGCAAAAAAGAACTTCGACAATTTTTTACCAGTCTTACAGGCTATCTTGCCATCATTGTTTTCTTACTCTTAAACGGACTTTTTCTTTTCGTTTTTCCCGACAGCAGCATTTTTGATTTTGGATATGCTACCCTGGACAAATTTTTTGAATTAGCGCCGTGGATATTATTGTTATTAATTCCTGCAATTACAATGCGAAGTTTTTCTGATGAATTCAGATCGGGAACCTATGAAATTCTATTAACCAGGCCACTTAGTAAGACTCAAATCATTCTTGGAAAATATGTCGCTGCATTAATTGTTGTTGTGGTTGCCCTGATTCCTACTTTATTTTATGTTTTTACAATAAAGGACCTTTCTACAGGTGGAATTGATTCCGGAGGAATTGCGGGATCTTATGTTGGATTGATTTTTTTAGCGGCCACATTTACAGCAATCGGAATTTGCAGCAGTAGTTTCACTGCAAATCCAGTTGTCTCTTTTCTTTTGAGTGCTTTTTTATGTTTTCTTTTTTACAATGCATTCAGCGCGGTTAGTAAAATTCCAACTTTAAAATCAGGAACGGATTATTACGTTGAAATGCTCGGGATCGATTTTCATTACCAGAGTATCAGCAGAGGAGTTTTGGATAGCCGTGACCTAATTTATTTTCTGAGCCTTATATTTTTCTTTTTGTTTGTTACGGATAAAAACCTTGAGAAGAGGTGATATCACTATGAAAAAAAATCCCGGGAAAAATAATTACAGCTGGATCCTAGTATTGATCATTTTAGTAGCCATAAATTTTTTGGCTTCAATTTGGCATGGCCGCTTGGATCTCACTTCAGAAAAAAGATTTACTATCTCTTCTCCTACTAAAAAATTACTTTCTCATCTCGATGATCCTGTTAAAGTAACCGTATTTCTAGATGGGGACCTTCCATCAGGATTTAGAAAACTCTCCAACAGTTCCCGTGAAATGCTCCAGGAATTCAGGGAATTGAGCGGCAACACGGTTCATTACGTTTTTAAAAAGCCTGGCCAGGGATTAGACGATTCTGCGAAGGCAGAAATGATGGATTCCTTACGCCGAATGGGAATCAATCCAACTAACGTAAGGGCACAAGCGAAAGAAGGGGAAGGCGAGGAGCAAAGACTGGTTTATCCTGGTGCATTAGTTGAATATAAGGATCGGGTTTTAGGAGTTGATTTATTGCAGGGGCAAAGTTCTGTAGATGGAATGAATTCACTGAATAATGCTGAGGCACTCCTGGAATATAAATTCGCAAATTCTATTGATAAGATAATCCAGGATAGTGTGCCGGTTATCGGTTATCTGGTCGGCAATGGCGAACCGCAAAACCTCCAGGTATATGATCTCATCCAAAAAAATCTGAAACAGAATTACGGTTTCAGTATGGTTCCAATCGACAGTGTAACCACGATTCCTTCTGCATTTAGTTTGATGATGATTGTAAAGCCGCTGGTGAAATTTACTGATGCGCAAAAATTAAAGATCGATCAGTATATCATGCGTGGAGGAAAAGTGATGTGGTTCATTGATAACTTATATGCGAGTCTTGACAGCCTCCAACGCAGTCAGGGTAATTTTATCGCATTTGATTTGGGATTGAATCTCGAGGATCAGTTATTTAAATACGGAGTTAGAATTAACCAGGACCTGGTGCAGGATCTCAATTGTGCACAAATACCTTCCGTAATCGGAACTGTGGGTGATAAACCCCAGATACAACTCGTGCCCTGGCCCTATTTTCCATTGCTTTCAGATCCCGATAATAATCCAATTTCGAAGAACCTGGATTATGTTCTGTCTCAATTTCCTCAATCGATAGACACAGTAACGGCACCCGGGATTAAAAAAACCATTCTGTTATCAAGTTCATCGGGATCAAGAACAATTTCAACACCAGCCCAGGTACAATGGAACAGCGTTCGAAATGAAGAGGATCTCAAGACCTTTAATAAATCAAATATTCCAATCGCGGTACTTCTCGAAGGAAAATTTCATTCGGTTTTCAGCAATCGAATATCCAGCGCACTGGCAGATACATTGAAAAATATTTATGGCAAACCATTCCTAAATCAGGCAGAGGGAGATAATAAAATGATCGTTGTCTCTGATGGCGACCTTGTTACTAATTTTTTTTCTCAGGATAAAGGTCCACTGGCGATGGGACAGAATCCATATACCCTTTACCAATATTCGAATCGGGAATTCCTCATGAATTGTATGGAATACCTGGTGGGCAATCCGGGAATTCTGGAAACTCGTGGAAAGGATTACACACTTCGGCTTCTCGATAAAAAGAAACTGGAAGAGCGTAAAAATTTTTGGCAGATGATAAATATAATTTTGCCGGCAGGAATCATCCTGATTTTGGGATTCTTATTAGCCTGGGTGAAAAGAAAAAAATATCAGGAAACTACACCTGCATCTGCGTCTATTTAGAACTGAGTACTTAGGACCTGGACAGATCGAAGAATATTTCGCGCAAAGACGCAAAGACGCCAAGAAAACTAGAAACCACAAACGAAACTTTCCTGTATGCCGGCCTTGCTTCGCGAAGGCGAGCAGACAGGTAACTTTGAACCCTGAACTCTGAACTCTGAACTTTCAACTTTCAACTTTCAACCTTCAACCTTAGTCTTACGTGTTCCTCTACCCGCTTTATATTATCTTTACCCCTTAAATTTATTGGATGACAATAACCCAGGTTACGTATTTGACTTTTGCTGTTGTGCTTGTGTTGGCCCTGGTATTTGATCTGGGAATGCTTAGTAAAAAGGACTCTGTTGTCAGTATCAAAAAGGCGCTTTATCAAACTCTTTTTTGGGTTGGACTTTCACTTGGTTTTTGTGTGTTTCTTTTTTTTGAAAAAAACTCTGTAGTTGCGACAAAATATTTCACTGCCTACCTCATGGAATGGTCACTGAGTGTAGATAATATTTTTGTGTTCATTCTCATCTTCACATTTTTTAAGGTTGATGCTAGGGATACAGGGCGAGCACTCTTGATAGGTATCCTGCTGGCAATTGTTCTAAGGATTATTTTCATAACAATTGGCATTGGCCTCATTGAGAGGTTTCACTGGCTACTTTACATTTTTGGAGCTTTCCTGCTGTACACAGGTGTCAGGTTATTTTTTCAAAAGGAGGAAGATGAATTTGATCCTGCTAAATCAAAAATCTATCGCATACTCACGAAATACCTGCGGATTAGTTCGGTGCAGACCCATGGAAAATACATGATCAAAGAAAATGGGAAAACTTATTTTACAAATCTTGCCCTGGTTGTGCTCATGCTTGCGGGAATTGACCTGGTTTTTGCAATGGATTCAATTCCTACGGTCGTATCACTGGTAAAAGAAAAATCTGCAAAATCGTTCTCGCAAGACGATGTTTTAGTGATTTATTCTTCAAATATTTTTGCAGTTCTGGGTTTGCGATCATTATTTTTCCTTTTGCAGGGCGCAGTTAATAAATTTGACTATTTGCAGCAGGGCATAGCAGTTGTTCTTGCATTTATTGGAGTAAAAATGCTGGTCGAATACTTCAATATCCATATTTCGATTTATATTTCACTTATTGTAATTGTATTCTGCCTGGCAACTTCTATTCTATATTCCGTGTACAGGCAAAAAATTAAGGAATCACCGGATATTGATGATAGCTCTATTTAAACCTTGAAATGGAAAGTATCAACAAGTATACTGTCGATAAAATTGCCAATATTGTTCAGGGCAAAGTTGTCGGTATAAATTCCTCTCAAACTATTGATCATATCCTAACAGACAGCCGGAAAATACTTTTCCCGGAATCAACATTATTTTTTGCTTTAAGCAGCCCCCGTCGTGATGCCCATCAATTCATTCCTGAACTATTGCAGAGAGGGGTGAAGTCATTTGTAGTTGAAAAAATTCCCGGAAAAGAAATAATTAATGAAGCAAGTTTCATTATTGTTCCTGATGTATTAGAGGCGCTACAATGTCTTGCAGCAAAGCATCGCCAGCAATTTGATATTCCTGTTATTGGGATAACAGGAAGTAATGGCAAAACGATTGTAAAAGAGTGGCTGAATCAACTATTATCGCCCGAATTTAAAATTGTAAGGAGCCCACGTAGCTACAACTCGCAAATTGGTGTTCCATTGAGTGTTTGGCAAATGAAGTCAGAACACAACCTTGCAATTTTTGAAGCTGGTATTTCTGTTCCTGGAGAAATGGATCATCTTGAGCCGATCATTAAACCAACAATTGGAGTATTTACAAATCTTGGAGAGGCGCACCAGGAAGGATTTAAGGACTATGCGCAGAAGCTAAGGGAAAAATTTGTTCTGTTCAGAAACAGCAATAAGCTTATTTGCAATGCTGATATTATTGCCGGATTCCTTGATCTAAAAGGGAATGATAAAAATATTTTAAAACGTGAAATACAAATCCTGACTTGGAGCAGGAAAAATCCGGCTGATTTTATTGTCAAAACCGAAGTAGCAGAGAAGAAAAATACCCGAATCAATGGGGAGTATCGCGGAAAATCAATACAGTTTTCAATACCCTTTACTGACCAGGCGTCAATAGATAATGCTATTATCTGTTGTTGTGTAATGATTGCGATGGGAATGGATGAGTCATTTATTCAATCGCGAATGCAATCACTGAAATCGGTGGGGATGCGACTGGAATTGAAATCCGGGATCAACAATTGTTCGGTTATTAACGACAGTTATGTTGCCGATTTGAATTCGCTTGGTATCGCTCTGGATTTTCTTGCACAGCAGGGCAGACAAAGATCACATACTGTTATACTTTCTGACCTCTTGCAAAGTGGAATGAACCAGGAAGAGTTGTATAATGAAGTCGCAAAAGCGCTTAGTCAAAGAAAAATATCCCGGTTAATTGGCATTGGATCTGCCATTTCAGCAAAGAAATCCGTTTTGGAGCCTGGGGTGAAAAGAGCAGATTTCTTTTTAACTACGAGTGAATTCATCAGAAATTTTCATCCTTCGCAATTCAGGGATGAAGCCATATTAGTGAAAGGTGCAAGGGTTTTTGAATTTGAACAAATCAGTCACCTCCTAGAGCAAAAAGTACATCAAACAGTACTTGAAATAAATCTTTCGTACCTCGTTCATAATCTAAGGGAATACCAAAAATTATTAAAGCCCTCCACTAAAATTATGGCTATGGTGAAGGCTTTTTCGTATGGAAGCGGCACTTATGAGATTGCAAATATTTTGCAGTTTCATAAAATCGATTACCTCGCTGTGGCTTATGCTGATGAAGGAATTGATTTAAGAAGAGCAGGAATTTCACTTCCGATTATGGTGATGAACCCTGAAGAAAATAGTTTTGATGCGTTGGTTGCATATAACCTCGAGCCGGAAATTTTTTCATTTTCTCTATTGCAAAAATTCGAAGCCTTTTTAAAAGGTGAGGGCATACCTGAATTCCCGGTGCATATCAAAATTGACAGTGGAATGCATCGCCTGGGATTTGAAATGGATGACATTGAAAAACTGCTTGAATTCTTGATTCAATCAGGAAGATTTAAAATTCAATCCGTTTTTAGCCATCTCGTGGCAAGTGAAAATCCGCAAGAAGATTCTTATACCAAACAGCAGGCTGAAATCTTAAAAACCGCTTGCGAAAGAATTTCTAAAGCAATAGGATACTCATTCATCAGGCATATCAGTAATTCAGCCGCAATTTCCCGTCTTCCCGAATTGCAAATGGATATGGTGCGCGTGGGAATTGGCTTATATGGAATTGATACTTCAAATTCAGGACAACTGGAATTGAAAGAAGTAGCAACTCTAAAAACATCGATAGCGCAAATAAGGAATGTAAAATCGGGGGACACTATTGGATACGGAAGAGCTGGAAAAGTGGTATCTGATTCCAGAATTGCAACTATACGTATTGGTTATGCTGATGGATTTAGAAGGTCACTGAGTAAGGGGAACGGTAAAGTTTTGATTCGGGGGAAATTTGCTCCCTTAATTGGATACATAGCCATGGATATGGCGATGGTGGATGTGAGTGGAATTGAGGGGGTGACAGAAGAAGATGAAGTGATCATTTTTGGACCAGGATTATCGATTATTGATGTGGCCGAATGGGCTGGGACCATTCCTTATGAGATCATGACCGGTATTTCGCAAAGGGTCCAACGGGTTTACTTTGAAGAATGAGCGCATTTGAACAATACTCGTAAAGCCTTGTTAAAACTAAGACCCGATCATATTCATAATCGAGCTTATCTGTGTCTAATCCCTTCCTCCTTAGACGATTTACTTATATTTGCCCTTAAATTATTTGGCAGTGAAGTTCAGACATGTACTAATTCTCACTTTTCTGATTTTGCTTATTGACCAGGCTTTGAAATTTTGGATCAAGACGCATTTTTTTGTGGGACAGGAAAAATATGTTCTCGGCTCCTGGTTTCGCCTGCATTTTATAGAAAATGAGGGTATGGCGTATGGCTGGAAATTTGGAGGCAACTGGGGCAAAATGATACTTACTTTATTCAGACTTTTTGCCGTTGTATTTGGGACATACTATATACAAAGAATCATTAGGCAGGGCTATCACAGAGGCTTCATCATATGTGCCACTCTGATATACGCAGGTGCAATTGGAAACCTTTTGGATAGCATGTTCTACGGATTGATATTTGATAACAGTGATCCTTATGCACAAAATATTTCGCATCTTTTCCCAGCAGGTGGTGGTTATGCAGGATTTCTTCATGGAAAAGTGGTCGATATGCTTTATTTCCCAATCATAACGGATGCACATTTTCCTTCATGGTTTCCATTTTGGGGCGGAGAAGATTTCGAGTTCTTCAGACCGGTCTTTAATGTTGCAGATGCTTCAATTTCAATTGGAGTATTGGCAATTTTAGTGTTTCAGAGGCGGTTCTTTGAGAAGAAAAAGCAGGAATCGCACCCAACGATAGAGACCAACACAACCGTAAATGATGAAGTTCAGGTTCTATAATCAAGATTAATGAATCAAAGTATCATGATCCGACCAAAAAAACTAGTAGCGGCTCTATTAGCTATTTTAATTTTTGCAGGCTGTGCTAAAGAGATGAGTGAAGAGCATGGTAATGGTCCAAATACTGGCCCACCCACGCCACCATTGGGCACTGATTGCAAAGTTGAAAAAATAACTTCTGTGGACTCCCTTTCCGGTATCGGATTGGGTTCTCTTTATTCCCAATTCGGAACGAATGACCTTGCTACCCGCGTTGAGATTTACGATAGCCTGGCACAATCTCTCAAATTCGCAGCAAATTTTACCTACGCAAATGATACTGTTCGTGTGAGTGATAAGGAATTCTTTATCCTGGATCCTTCTTTCAGGGTAAAAACATTCCAGACTTTTGCAGATGTTACAGATCCCAACTCTGATTCTCTTTTATTCAAATACTATTATGACGCCAACGGCTACCTGAATAAAAAGGAAATATACCAGGGGCATATTCCTGTTCCTGCAACGGTTACCTATACCTGGTCAAATGGTAACCTTACCAGTCTTGAGGCGGATGTTGCCGGTACTATAAAATTGTTATCAGCTGAACTTCAATATTCAGATCAGCCTGCGACCAATTTCATTTATATTCTCCCGGAAGCCTATGAGTTGGCTCCATATATTTTGTCGCTGAACCTGGGAACAAAATCGAAAAATATCATTAAGAAGATTGTGATGACCACGTATGACGATAATGGTAATGCTTCGAAGACTTATACATCAAATTACTCCAATGTAAAACTTTCATCAGATGGATATGTGACGCAGCTATATGCATCCGGAGATTATATTGATGGACTCCCGCTGCTAACTAATCTTACCAAATTTAGTTATCGTTGCAAGTAAGTATAGGGGTGCTGAAACTTTTCTAATCAAAAGCCGCTCATGAAAATGGGCGGCTTTTCTTTTACAAACGGCTAAAGTGGCTATGAGTGCCCGTGCAGCTTGGGAATAGTTTATTGTTTGTAGTTTATTGTTTGTAGTTTATTGTTTGTTGTTTATTGTTTGTTGTTTATAGTTTGTAGTTTATTGTTTGTAGTTTATAGTTTATGGCTAAGTATTCGAGCTAAAGACCCCGCCCGAACGAGTCATTCGGGCAGGTACCGTTCGGTACGGGCCTTGCTTCGCTAACCGCGTGCGCTAAAGCTATAGCGGTGGCGCAAGCTTCGCGAAGGCGCAG
>PSRI01000207.1 GCA_003175935.1 Bacteroidota bacterium | reverse complement strand
TACCAGGATTACAGCAATTAGGTATAACAAATTTCCCATATCAAGATTTTTTTTGTGTGAAGAACTGGTTCCGCTATTTAGATATAAAAGACTTTGCCAAAATGCAGATTTAACGATAAAGCCTTACCGGTAAACGATTAGCAAATTTTTGAGCTGAAAAGAAGAAATTATTTTATCAATAATTGTGGGGAAATAATTCTACACTCTGAGGTTTCATTGCATCAGGATTCCGGTTGTTGGCCCGTAATTTTTTCTATGACAGAATATATTGTATTTCTGCTAAATGGCTTCGGAAGAAAATAGTCGACGCCTTCACCATAAGCTTTTTTGCGCTCAGCCGGACTGTCATGCGCAGTGATCATTACGATTTTTATGGAGGGATATTTTTTTCGGACTCCGGAGATGAAATCCAGTCCAAAACCATCAGGTAAATGATTGTCAAGAAACAAGATGGATGGGGGGTTATTTTTCAACGCGATATCTGCGTCAGAAAGCGAAGTGACATAAGAAGCGTCAAATTGTTTTTGCTTGAGTAATCCACTCAGTAAATAGCAAATATCCAATTCATCGTCCACGATTAAAACTTTCAATAGTTTATCTTTTACAAGGTTATTCACGTCCACACCAATCCCCTTTGTGATTCGGGGTTCCTAATAGCTACAGCAATAATTACGCCATAGACTTCCTGTTTTCATTGGAGAAAATACGATAAAATAGACTTAAATTTAGTATCAGCAGTCGTTTATTAATCCAGGGTTGGCGAAAGGAATTCAAAAAGCTGACGTCTAAATTTGTCTACAGTTCCCAAAAACTTCATTCGCGTTTTTGCCTCAATAATTTTGGAACAATAATTGGGTAAGGAAGAATAAGGGTCGGATACAACAGGATTTGTTCTTCGGTTTTATTAATGGAACTATCGCATTTAATTTTGGTTGCCTCCGCTCCGGGCATTCATTGGAATTGAAGTTGATCACTGGACTTTTTACATTTTTTGAATTTTTTCGGCAGGGATTTTGGCATGTGGATGCCAGCTCTTAATATTATTAATCTTGGACGGTTATAAATATAAGCCACTGCATTCGCAGTGGCTTGCTGGTGTAAGAACCGGCGACTCGTTTATGAACAATATTTATTTAAAAACGCGTAAACTATCTACTATATGAAGAGGATTCTCATAATAGATGATGACATGGATATGTGCGAGTTGTTGGCCAAATATCTTAGGAGAAAGGGATTTGAAGCAGATACCGCCTATACCGGAAATAAAGGAATCGCAAAATTTAAAGAAAACCCATACGATGCAGTGCTCTGCGATTTCAGGCTGGGAGACAAAGAGGGCAGGGAAGTGCTAACTGAAATCAGAGCAATGAAACCAACTGCAATCGTGATTATTATTACGGGTTACTCCGATATAAAAACTGCAGTAGATGTAATTAAACACGGTGCATTCGATTACATAACCAAACCATTGATTCCAGACGAAGTTCTAAACGTAATAAACAAAGCCCTCGCCATTACTGATAATAATGAAAAATTAGATGGAGTCGGAACATTTGGATCGAATGCTCCCAAGAAAAAAATTAATGGAATTGATCCGGGGCCTGAATACCTGGTTGGGCAGGCACATACTACACGTGAACTCTATCGTCAGGTCGCTCTTGTGGCCCCCACGTCTTACAGTGTCATTCTTTATGGTGAGAGTGGAACCGGTAAAGAAGTTATTGCCAAAACAATTCATGAAAATGGTGACAGGAGAGATAAACCTTTTGTAGCTGTTGACTGTGGTACGCTTTCAAAAGAACTTGCAGGCAGTGAATTATTTGGCCATGTTAAGGGCGCATTTACCGGCGCATTAAACGATAAAGAGGGCCATTTTGAAATTGCAAATGGTGGTACGATTTTCCTTGATGAAGTCGGAAATCTTTCGCTTGATGTGCAGGCCGCCCTACTTCGCGTTATACAGGAAAGAAAATTCAAGAGAGTAGGAGGTACGAAAGAAATGAGTCTGGACATAAGAATACTTGTTGCTTCCAACGAAAATCTCCAGGAATCATATCAAAAAGGAAAATTTCGCGAGGACCTTTTTCACAGGTTCAATGAGTTTACCATGCACATACCTCCGCTGAGAAAAAGAAAGGATGATATTCCTTTGTTCGCTGATTTCTTTCTCAAAAAAGCCTGTAGGGAACTTAATAAGGAAATTGAAGGTTTTGAAGATGGAGTGATGGAATTATTTCTTGATTATCCATGGCCAGGAAATCTTAGGGAATTCAGAAATGTTATCAGAAGAGCAGCTCTTCTAAGTAGCTCAGGTTGGATTACTGCAGACAGTCTGCCTATAGAAATTACCCAATCCAAAATACCCGTTCTCGAAGGAGAACCAGCCATTGCATACAGTTCTATTCACAAAGAACCCGATCTGAAAATTGCTGCTTCTGAAGCTGAATACAAAACAATCATTAATGTTTTGAAGCAGGTAAATTATAATAAAACGAAGGCAGCAGAAATTCTTAAGATCGATCGTAAAACTTTATATAATAAAATTAAGGGCTACGAAGCTCAAAGGCAGGTGGAAGAATAATTCAATGCACTAATTTCACTACTAATAAATATTTTCCCCGGCGCCAAAAGGTCCTCTCCGGCATCTTCGGGAATTTTGCGGCTCGCTGGTAAAAAAATCGAATTTAATTCGAGGGTAAATCTACAATCTAAACCTCAACAGTAATTACCGATTCTACTGCACCTAGTTGCTTAAGCATTTCCTGCATGCTTTGAACCATTGGATCAGGTCCGCATATGTAAAATTGTTTTTTGAAATCAGCTATTTTTTCTTTGAGATATTTATCAGTAATCTGCCCGTAATCGTAACCGTTAGCCTGTTCCTGGGATAAGGTATTAATAAAATTTTTTCCAAGCATTTTCCTGAACTCATCTTCCATAATGATGTCCTGCTTTGTTTTATTTGAAAAGATCAACTTGTTGTTGCCAATCTTTCCATCCTGTTGCAGTTGTCGGAATATGGCAATAAAAGGCGTAACTCCGGCTCCCCCGGCAATGAAAATGCCTTCACCTTTATAGTGAATTGCTCCCCAAACATCATGTAGTATTAATTCATCTCCCGCCTTCAACTGATCCAGCTGATTGGTTACCCCATCATGATCCCGATAACTTTTTATCGTAAATTCAAGATGGTCCCAGTCATTCAAACTTGTAAAAGTGAAAGGTCTTCTTTCTTCTTTCCATCGGGGTTGATTTATCGACACTTCAGTCGCCTGTCCGGGTACAAATTTGTACCCATTCGGTTTTTCAACTTTGTAATGCTTTACGTCGTGGGTTACAGGTTGTATTTCCAGGATCTTTACAATATGTTCTTCCATCACAATTTATTTGGACCAACAATTTACGAACAATCAAAGGAAAATTTAAACCATCCATTTTGGCAGCAATTGGTTGTATATTCGAAAGATTGAAAGTAACAAGGATGAAAAATAAAATATTACTTGAATCCACGGGATGGTTAGGTGCCATCGTTTTATTAAGCGCTTACTTTATGAATAGCATTGGCTTAATTCAGGGGATGTCACTGCCTTATCAACTTATGAATTTGGGAGGAAGCTTATTAGTGGCATTTTATACCTACGTCAAAAAAGCTTATCCCAATACGGTCCTGAATATTATCTGGATGGTAATTGCGGGATTTGCAATTATGAATATCCTTTTAAAAAAATAAGGTCATGGTTAAATATGCTCACACTAATATTATTGCCGACGATTGGGAAAAACTTGCGGAATTTTATATAAAGGTGTTCGACTGCAAACCTTTATATCCTACCAGAGATCTTTCAGGGGATTGGATTGATAAAGCAACTGGAATCAGCGATGCACACTTCAAAGGAATTCATTTGTGTTTGCCTGGATTTGAAAGTAATTTGCCCACTCTTGAAATTTTTCAATACGATACAAATGTTGATGTTTCTTTACCAGTGCCAAACCGAAAAGGCTTTGGACATATTTGTTTTAGAGTGGATGACGTGAAACATTATCTAAACCTGGTAATTGAAAATGGCGGTTCAACTGTAGGTGAGATGGCGGAACATGAAATCGAAGGAGTTGGACTGCTCTGCTTTGTATATGCCAGAGACGTTGAAGGAAATATTGTCGAGATTCAATCCTGGAAATAATTTTAATATCATTAGGGGATGCTGTCGTAAAAAGTTTTCATGACATACCATGCTTTTTTCTTTTCTCCTTTATCCGACAATAGTCCTTTCCTGTTCCATCCTTTCTGGTAAGTACCGTTCATTCGGCGTTCCGAGCGAAAATCGTATAATATCCATGGTGTGGTGCCGCTTAAAAATGGTATATTCTTCAGCATAACTATATTGTCTTTGTAAACATGTTCCTGGTATTCTTCTGTCCAATTGCTGGCAGTGTCTGCGGATCCATGGTGACCGTATAAAGCTTCGGCCCCGAATTCAGTCATAATAAGTGGTTTGTTAAAAGGGCTTTGCCAAACATAATCCTTAGGTTCGGCTAGCCATTGACGATACCACCCCAGGTATGCATTTACTCCCACCACATCCAGAACCGAGCATAAACTATCATCGATGGTTACCACATTCTTATTGAAATTGATATGGTTTAAAGCGGATGCAATTAATCTTGTGCTATCCTTTTGCCGAACTACCGATGCAAGACTTATTAATGATGCTGTCCTTGCAGGAGTGGGTCTCGTTTCATTACTCATGCTCCATATTATGATGCTGCTTCTATTCTGGTCGCGCTGAATCATTTCCTTCATCATATTTTCCATCCTGGATTGCATTCCCGGTTCGCCAAATGCGATATTCTGCCACATGGGTATTTCTTCCCAAAGCAATATTCCCATCTTATCAGCAAGCCGCACCATGTATTCATTATGTGGATAGTGGGTAAGACGCACAAAATTGCATCCTAACTCCTTTGCTGCAGTTAATAATTGCAAAGCATCTTTTTCATTTATGGCCTTTCTCTTTTCAATGCTTATTTCTTCGTGAATATTTACGCCTTTCAGAAATATACTTTTTCCATTGAGTAAAATTGCTGTGGCTTTAGATTCTATAGTACGAAAGCCGATTGCTTCATTAATACTATCGGTTTCAGCCTTGATTTGTACTGAATAAAGTTTGGGTTGCCAGGGAGACCATAAAGCTAATTTTGCCTTCAGTTCGTAATGCGCATAGCCTGTATCGTTAGTTGTAATTACATAATTAATTTTTGCTTCTGGTATTAAAAGGCGGACCTGCTGTTTTGCTTTATTGCCGCTTAATTTTATCCAGCCTTCAATTTGATTTAGGCTTGCTTTTTTCAGCTGAACAAAGTAATCAACGATATATGTTGCAGGTGTTTCAATAAGATTCACATCCCTGGTTAGGCCTCCATAATTAAACCAGTCATAACCCATGGCCGGAATACCATCTTTATGGCGTTGGTTATTTACCCTCACCACGATGCTATTTTCTTCTTTCACCTTATCTGTTATTTCAAACTGAAATGGTGTAAAGCCACCTTCATGAGATCCGATTTTTTCTCCATTAAAATATACATCTGCAATATAATTTGCAGCACCAAAATGGAGGAAGAGGCGTTTATCAGTTTTATGATAAGTAAAGGTTTTTTTATACCATACTGAACTTTCGTAATAGGTGAGTTCAGGCATTTGGGAGTTAAAATCTCCGGGTACATTTAGAGTGGTCGTTTCATCGAAAGAATATTCAAGAAAATCTGTTTTGCCTTTCGCTTTCGCATCTTTGCCAATTCCTACTCCTTCACCTGCATCGTTTGGGTCTATAATAACCTGCCATTTGCCATTAAGACTGGTTAATTTCCTTCCTAACACATTAGTCATGCTGGTTTGCCCCGTTGCAGTAGATATTATTATCAAATAAAAACATGCGACTAAACCGAAGCTTGCAATTCTTCGCATTCAATTGTATTTATGAATAAAGATATGATAACCAAAAGCTGTAGCGGTAGGAATCCCTGTTCGGCATGAGGAATTTAAGAAAAGGAACTGTGGCGGACCTTAAAATTATTGGTCAAAAAGCTGAATAAAAAAAGCCGAAGACTTGCTTCAGCTTTCCCTGTTGGCCTACGAGGATTCGAACCTCGACAAACAGAACCAAAATCTGTCGTACTACCATTATACTATAGGCCAAT
>PSRI01000163.1 GCA_003175935.1 Bacteroidota bacterium | reverse complement strand
GCCTTTCTCAGTCAGGGCTACCAGAAATTCGACATATCAAAGGAGACTGTTGAAACTAAGAACTACCTGATTAGATATTCTGGTGGTGCGACTGCAGCTGAGAATCAAACCTTCACTTCTAATGATGCAATCCATCGATGGGTGATGAAAAATGTTCCCGCATTAAAAGAAGAGCGATTTACTTCAACCGTGAATAACCATGTCGACAAAATAGAATTTCAGTTAGCCAGAATTGTTTTGCCTGATCAACAACCCGAGGATATCATGGGCAATTGGGAAAAAGTTACATCTAACTTAAACAAAGACGAGACTTTTGCAGCTAACCTCGATAAAAATGGATTTCTCGATGATGAAATGAAAGGATTTCTTCAGGGGGCCAAAGATGACGAAGAAAAAGTGAGAAGAATTTACGCATACGTAAGAGATCATTATACATGCACAGACAATACAGCAGTGTATATGGAAAATACACTCAAAACTGTCGTTAAAAACCGAAGCGGCAATGTTGCAGAATTGAATTTGCTTTTGATATCAATGATGAAGCACGAGAATATTAAGTCTTATCCCGTAATTCTCAGTACCAGGCATCATGGTTTTGCCCACACGTTTTATCCGTTAATTGATCGATACAATTATGTAATTGCTCAGGCAATAGTTGGATCAAATACCTACTATCTCGACGCTTCCGAACCTAACCTCGGATTCAATGAACTACCCAATAAATGCTATAATGGCCAAGCCCGCATCATCACTGAAACCACTGCTACTCCGGTAAATTTCGACCCCGGTTCAATTACAGAAACAAAAGTGACCAGTGTTTTCTTGTTTAAAGAAAAGAACCAGGGCGAAATGAGTGGAAAATACAGCTCCACATTGGGAAATTTTGAATCAATGGAACTAAGGGAGAAAGTGAAAAAGAAGGGCGAATCTGAATATTACAAAGACCTGGCTGCAGTTAACCAGGATTATGAATTAAAAAATATCAAATTGGATTCAATTAAAATTCTTGAGAAACCTGTCCAACAGAATTATGAATTCACTTTGAAAGACAGCGGAGATGTATTGTATGTGCATCCGATGATGGGAGAAGGATATAAGGAAAACTGGTTTAAAGCTGCCGAAAGACTATATCCCGTAGAACTCCCTTACAAAATTGATGAAACCTACATTATGAACATGGAAATTCCGCAGGGCTATTCGGTAGAAGAACTGCCCAAATCAGCTAAAGTATCCATGAGCGAAGGGCAGGCGTATTTTGAATATATGATAGCAAAGGACAATGATGTAATCAGACTCCGGTCAAGAGTACAATTCAATAAGGCAACTTTTCTACCGGAGGAATACGAAGAATTGCGGGAATTCTTCAGTTATATTGTCAAAAAACATGCAGAAGAAATTGTCCTGAAAAAGACTAAATAACTATGAAAAATAAACTCTTATTCACTTCAATTTTCTGCCTTTTTATAATGGCAGGTTTTGCGGGCGACATTAATTATGATGTTGCAAAAATTGCAATTGACATTCGCAAGTCTGCAAACGCAGTAAAACGAATGGAAGAAGTGAGATTTGAATTGGTTGACATAGGTAAGGCAAGATATTATCACAAATATGCGATAACAGTCCTCAATGAAAACGGAGATAAATATGTTCGATTTGGCGAATACTACGATAAACTTCATTCTATTGAATCAATTGATGGAACGCTGTATGATGCAAATGGGAAAAAAGTAAGAAGCCTGAAAAATCAGAAATAACAGATATCAGCGGTAGTGGTGACGCCAGCGAGGTTGATGATGTTCGTTATAAATTACACAGTTTTTATTGTAAGACTTATCCTTACACAGTAGAATATGAAGTGGAGATAAAATATAATTACACCATGTTCTTTCCGGAATGGAGTCCAGTTGAAGGATTAAATTTTGCTGTTGAGCAAAGCAAGGCAACATTCGTTTGTTCCAGGGACTATTTGCTTAGATATCGCCCCTTCAATTACACCGCCGAGCCGACAATTGTAGAAGATGGATCGAAAAAGAACTACACATGGGAAGTAAAAAATTTACCTGCAATTGAAGGTGAAGCCAATGCCCCTGACTGGTATGAAATTACTCCCACAATATTGTTTGGACCATCTGCATTTAAGGTTGGAGATTATGAAGGCAATATGAGTAGCTGGCAGGATTTTGGAAAATTCGTATATACCTTAAAGAAAGATCGTGATGATCTGCCAGATAATGTTAAGGCCAAAATCCATCAACTTGCGGATGGTTTGAAAGATGAGCACGAAAAAGTAAGGGTGTTATATCAAATGATGCAAAATTCCACCAGATACATTTCAATTCAATTAGGAATTGGTGGATGGCAGCCTTTTGATGCAAAATATGTTGCGGCAAAGGGTTATGGTGATTGTAAAGCCCTTTCAAATTATATGTATTCAATTTTGAAAGAGGCAGGAATTAAATCTTTCTATACTTTGGCTAAAGCAGGCGAAGGAAGCAAATTTTTTGTTTCTGATTTCCCATCCTCGCAATTCAACCATGTTATTTTGTGCGTTCCGATGACAAAAGATACTGTGTGGCTTGAATGTACGAGTCAAAAAATTCAGGCTGGCTACCTGAGCGCGTTTACAGCTGATCGACCTGTTTTGCTGATTGATGAAAATGGCGGCAAGTTGGTAAGAACCCCTAAGTATGGAATCAATGAAAATGTAGAAATCAGAAAAATTCAGGCAAGCATCGACAGTGTAGGATCATTGACTGCTACTATTAATACAATGTATGGAGGTATGCAACAGGATGACCTTTTTGAATTGATTCACTCATTGTCAAAAGAAAAATTGATGGAATACCTAAAGAGGGAAATTGAATTGCCACAGTACGACGTTTCAAAATTTGATTATACTGAAAAGTCAGAAGGTATTCCCAGCATCAATGAAAATTTAGAGATAAACGCTTTGAACTATGCAGCAATAACCGGAAAAAGAATTTTCATAAGTCCAAACTTGATAACGCGGATTTCAGGAAAATTCAAGCCCCTGGAAAAAAGGATTTACCCGATCCAGTTTGAATACGAATATCGGGATATTGACACTGCAGTATTAAAAATTCCTTCCGGGTATAAACCCGAATCTGTGCCTGCAGACCTCAAAATTGAAAGCAAATTCGGAAAGTATACTGCTTCTGTAAAAGTCGATGGGGATAAAATAAGTTATTACCGCAAAATGGAAAAATATTCTGGGACATTCCCTGCATCAGATTACAATGACCTGGTTAAATTTTATGACCAGATTTATAAAGCTGATCGAACGAAAATTGTTCTCGTAAAAAATTAAATTCAGGGACGAGTCGGGATTCGCAAGAATCCCGATTTTTTTGAGGTACCGGGATAAAGTACCTAGTACCTAGTACCAAGTACCTAGTACCAAGTACCTAGTACCCAGACAGATTCACATAGCACCGTTCGATACGGGCCTTGCTTCGCCATAGCTTCGCGAAGGCGCAGCAGGCAAAACCGCAGATCCGCAAAGTTGATAGTATTAAGTATATAGTACTTAGTATAAAGACTGAGTACCTATAAACTATAGACCAGAAACCACAAACAAACCTTCCTGCCTACAAGCAGGCAACTTTCAATGTTCAACTTGCAGATTTGAGAATTTTATCAATAACTTTAGCGGCTTATTATAAAAATCCTAATTGATTTAAAAAATCTCCAAAACTTTCTATCATGAGCATTACTTTGGGCAGTCGCGAATATTTCCCCGGTATTGGGAAGATTTCTTTTGAGGGACCTCAGTCAGATAACCCCCTTGCGTACAAATGGTATGATGAAAAGAAGATGATCGCAGGAAAATCTATGAAAGATCATTTTAGATTTGCGGTGGCCTACTGGCACACATTCTGCGGAACAGGTGCAGATCCTTTTGGTCCGGGTACAAAACATTTCCCCTGGGACGCTTCCAAAGATGCAGTCCAAAGAGCAAAAGACAAAATGGACGCAGCGTTTGAATTCATCACCAAACTCGGCGTTCCTTATTATTGCTTTCATGATATTGATTTGATTGACGAGGGAAATAGTTTGTCGGAATATGAATCGCATATGAAAGCCATTGTCGACTATGCAAAAACAAAGCAACAAGCCAGCGGCGTTAAACTGCTCTGGGGTACAGCAAATGTTTTTTCAAACCCCCGTTATATGAATGGCGCGTCTACCAATCCTGATTTTTCAGTGGTTGCATACGCAGGAACCCAGGTAAAAAATGCCCTTGATGCAACTATTGCACTCAATGGAGAAAATTATGTTTTCTGGGGAGGAAGAGAAGGTTACATGACCTTGCTCAATACGAATATGAAGAGAGAACTGGACCACCTTGCCAGATTTCTTACCATGGCGCGTGATTATGCCCGTAAGCAGGGATTCAAAGGAACTTTCTTCATCGAACCAAAACCCTGCGAACCGACCAAACATCAATACGATTATGATTCAGCAACGGTGATTGGATTCCTTAGAAATTATGGATTAGACAAGGATTTCAAATTAAATATTGAGGTGAATCATGCAACCCTGGCAGGACATACATTTCAACATGAACTCCAGGTTGCTGCAGATGCTAACATGTTGGGAAGTATCGATGCCAATAGGGGTGATTATCAAAATGGATGGGATACAGATCAGTTCCCTGTCAATTTGAACGAGCTGGTTGAAACAATGCTGGTGATACTTGAAGCAGGTGGATTTGGTGGAGGCGGAGTGAACTTCGACGCAAAAACAAGGCGCAACTCTACAGATCTCGAAGATATTTTTTATGCGCACATCGGTGGTATGGATGCATTCGCCCGTGCCCTGGTGATTGCTGATAATATCCTTCAAAAATCCGGCTACAAGAAATTCAGAAAAGATCGCTACGCATCCTTTGATGCAGGCAAAGGAAAAGAATTTGAAGATGGAAAATTGAAGCTCGAAGACCTTAGAGATTTTGCAGCTTCAAATGGCGAACCAAAGATGACCAGCGGAAGACAGGAATGGTTGGAAAATCTCGTGAATCAATATATTTAGTTACTAACGTTCATGCCTGTCCTAATAAGGGGCAGGCATGAATTTTTAATTGCAACTCTGCGGTATCGCCTGGTTGATAATTTCCCGCAGTTTCACATAAATATCTTTCTTCTCGTCATTGGTTTCTTTCTCTAACAGCAAAATGCATACATAACCCCTGCAGGCATCAAGAAAGGGCCAGCTTCCATACAAACTCGGGCTACTAATTACTGATGCATTTCCCTTTGAATCTGATTCTTCAATCCATTCTCCCAAACCATATTTCCAGCCTTCAGCAATTTTAGGAGCTGATTTTACAGGCAAACTGGTGAATTGTGGCGTAGCCATTTCCGCAACAGATTTTTCACTCAATATTTTTTTCCCTTCAAATGTTCCTTTGTTAAGGATCATGGTCATGAAATTGATGAAATCAATTCCTGAGCACTGGGCTCCATTGGATGGATCAATAGCAGAATTATCAAAAACTGAGAAGGAACTGTTCTTCATTTTTAGTGGTCTGAATATCCTCTCGAGCATTAAACGATCAAAGGATTTTTTGGATATTACTTCCAATATTCTACCAACGATGTTTGGACCTACATTACTGTAAAAAAATTCTGTACCCGGGTTCGTAACAATTTCTCTCTTCTCAGCATAATAATTCACTTCTTCTTCAAGTGTTTCAAATTTTCTTTTTCCCACCAGTTTCAATAGCGAAGCCGGCTCGGCCTGCACACCCGAAGTATTTGCCAGGCAGTTGCGGATGGTAATATATCCTTTCATGTATTTACCATAAATCGGCAGATATTTTGTAACCTTATCATCCAAAGAAATTTTACCCTCATCAACAAAAGTCATAACAAGCGCAGCGGTGAGCCACTTGCTACTGTTCCCCACGGGCGAAGGCGTTTTAAGAGTAAACTCTCCCAGGACTTTTTGGTAAACCAGCTTTCCATCTTTCCAAACCAGGGCAACACCATTTTTCCCAATGGTCTTTTGATTTTGTTGCAATAATTGGTCAATCGGAGTCAAATCATACTGCGCAAAGGCTGACTGAAATATTAACAGTAAAGCTAGTAAGGGACTGCATTTCAGGCAGATTGGATTAACTTTATATGACATAGTTACTGGGATTGTTTAATTGGATTAGCGTTTGCGATAAGTGCCTAAAGATATTTGAAATTATAGAACCGGGGAAACTATGCCTACATGATAGGTTAACCGGACTTTAGGAATCTGAACCTTGATCTAATTGAAATAGTGATCGGATTCTATTCAAATTATCAACTATTAAAACTATGAACTTAAATAATTTTACCATCAAAGCACAGGAGGCAATTGCGCAGTCTCAACAAATTGCTTTCAATAATCGTAACACAAATATTGAGACCGAGCACATACTAAAAGCATTGCTTCAGGATGAAGATTCACCTATTGAATTTCTTTTGAAGAAAAACAACGTGAATGTAAATTTCCTGGAGTCAAAACTTGATGACAGCATCAGTAAACTTCCCAAAGTACAGGCAGGAGAGCCAGCACAGTCAATTAGCAGGGATGTAAATAATGTGATATTACGTGCAGGTTCTGACCTCAAAAAATTCGGTGATGAATTTGTGAGTGTCGAACATATTCTTCTTGCACTGGTACAGGGAAATGATAATACGGCAAAATCTTTGAAAGATGCCGGCCTCACAGAAAAAGGATTGGTTTCCGCTATTAAAGATTTGAGAAAAGGATCTACTATTTCTTCTCAAACGCAGGAAACCCAGTTTAACGCATTGAATAAATATGCACGAAATCTCAATGAGCTTGCCAGGCAGGGGAAATTGGACCCTGTAATAGGTAGGGATGAAGAAATTCGCAGAACACTTCATATTCTTTCACGCAGAAGCAAGAACAATCCCATTTTAGTTGGTGAACCAGGTGTTGGTAAAACAGCAATTGCTGAAGGTCTTGCCATGCGTATAGTCAATGGAGACGTTCCCGAAAATCTGAAGAGTAAAATAATTTATGCGCTGGATATGGGGCAACTCATTGCAGGGGCCAAATACAAAGGTGAATTTGAAGAAAGATTGAAGAGTGTCGTAAAGGAAGTTTCAGAAAGTGAAGGAGAAATAATTCTGTTCATCGATGAAATTCATACCCTGATTGGCGCAGGCGGTGGAGAAGGAGCCATGGACGCTGCAAATATTTTGAAACCAGCTTTGGCAAGAGGTGAACTGAGAGCGATTGGTGCCACTACACTCAACGAATATCAAAAGTATTTTGAAAAAGATAAAGCACTCGAAAGGCGGTTCCAGAAAGTATTAATCGATGAACCCTCTGTTGAAGATGCCATATCGATTTTAAGAGGTATTAAAGACCGTTACGAAACGCACCACCATGTGCGTATAAAAGACGAAGCCATTATTGCTGCTGTTGAATTGTCGCACAGATATATTACTGACAGGTTTCTTCCAGATAAAGCGATCGATCTTATTGACGAAAGCGCAGCTAAACTCAGACTTGAAATGAATTCAATGCCTGAGGAATTGGATCGACTGGAGAGACAAATCAGGCAACTGGAAATTGAGAGGGAAGCCATTAAGCGCGAAAAAGATGAAGCTAAATTGAAAGATTTGGCGAAAGAGATTTCGGTGTTAAGTGTTGAAAGAGATACCCTCAAAGCAAAATGGCAGCAGGAGAAAGAACTGGTTGAAAAAATTCAGGGCGCTAAGGCCGGAATTGAAGCACTAAAGCAGGAAGCAGAAAAGGCCGAACGCAATGGTGACTATGGAAAGGTTGCAGAGATTCGTTATGGTAAAATCAAAGAAGAGGAAAAGAAAATTGATAACCTCACTGGCGAACTCAATGAGCTTGCTCCTGAAAAACGTCTCCTGAAAGAAGAAGTGGATGCTGAGGATATTGCGGAAGCTGTAGCAAAAG
This sequence comes from Bacteroidota bacterium, assembly GCA_003175935.1. GTDB lineage: Bacteria > Bacteroidota > Bacteroidia > Chitinophagales > Chitinophagaceae > PSRI01. The sequence continues at coordinate 22,611 of PSRI01000163.1, read as the reverse complement.
CAACCGGAATTCCCGTGAGTAAGATGTTGCAAAGTGAACGCGAAAAATTATTGAACCTGGAAGATGAATTGCATAAACGTGTTGTAGGACAGGATGAAGCTATCACCGCTGTTGCGGATGCCATTCGCAGAAGCAGGGCAGGGCTGCATGATCCCAGGAAACCTATTGGATCATTTATATTTTTAGGAACTACAGGTGTTGGTAAAACGGAACTGGCAAAAGCTCTCGCAGATTACCTGTTTGATGATGAAAATATGCTTACGCGTATTGACATGAGCGAATACCAGGAAAAGCACACGGTGAGCCGGCTTGTAGGTGCTCCTCCCGGTTATGTTGGATACGATGAAGGCGGGCAGTTAACCGAAGCAGTTAGAAGAAAACCATATAGTGTTGTGCTTCTCGACGAAATTGAAAAAGCGCATCCTGATGTATTTAACGTTCTGTTGCAGGTTTTGGATGATGGCAGACTCACAGATAATAAAGGCAGAGTGGTGAATTTTAAAAACACCATCATAATCATGACGAGCAATCTGGGAAGCCATATTATCCAGGAGAATTTTGAAAAAGTTAATGAAAAGAATATTGATCAGATAGTTGAAAATACAAAGCAGGAAGTAATCAATTTGTTACGTCAAACCATAAGGCCGGAATTCCTGAACCGAATTGATGAAGTAATTATGTTTAGACCCCTGATGAAGAGCGAAATTCGCGGAATCATCAATATTCAGCTGGACCACCTGAAAAATATGGTGGCTACCAATGGAATTAATCTTGATTTTACAGATTACGCTATTGATTATCTTGTAGAGAATGGATATGATCCCCAATTTGGTGCAAGGCCTTTAAAGAGGCTTATCCAAAAAGAGCTGGTGAATCCTTTAAGTAAGAAAATCCTTGCAGGTGCCATCGATAAATCCAAACCCGTTTTGGTGGATGTTTTTGATGGAGTAGTGGTTTTCAGAAATGAAAATGGTGCCAACCCAATCCCTGAAAGAGGCGGGAAAGAAATGGCGAAGGATAAGTAATGGATTTCTCTATGCTCCGGATACAGTTTCCAAAATGTATCAATTCGTTTCGCCTTGTTTGAAATGAAGTGTTAATCCAGATATAAATGCTCTTCCCCAGGAAGGGCATTATTTTTATATGGACTCAAATCATGCACAATTTGTTTTGCCCCAAGGCTTTCACTACGGTACAGGGTTGTTTGATTTCAATTGCATTTTGGAAGGACCCCGTAAGGGTCAAAGGTTGGTAACAATTAGGCTCACACGCTAATCCTTGTCCTGTAGGGACCTCGGAAACGAAATAACGCCATAACACGTAGATCATTTCGAACCCTCTTCGACAAAGTTGTAGCGGTTCAGGAAATCTGACTCCGAAACGGATTACCAAATCATATTCACACACAAAAATCCCGCTTCACCAAGCGGGATTTCTCATGAGCGCTATTGGGGGATTTTCTAACTTATAATTTCGCTACTACAACTTCCTGAATAACTTTAGTCTTCTTGTCAATTCTGTAGACTGAAGTTTCGTTGGTAGCTTTGTTGGTAATTTCGAAAGTTGTTCCTGCGATCAATTCTGATTCCTCAGCATCCAGCTTATATCTTCTTGTAATTTTTTCGCCAGATAATTTTTCAGAATACAAAACTTTATCAGAAGCATCTTTTATTGTTACAACAAATTCTCCGTTTTCTGCATTATTCAGGTTCAACTGAAATACCGGTGCATTGTCGTTATTACCAATGAAAACTAATTCTGCAGCAGTTCCAGTTTCTGCAAAGCTATGCTGGCTGATCCCCATTGTAAAAACTGCTGTAAGCGCGATTGCGGTCATTTTAATACTCATCATTACTCTTTTCATAAAAAGTGAATTTTTAGGTTAATAGATAAAATGTCAAAACCAACTAAAGATTTTTGTAAGGCTGCATTCGATGAGGAGGACAATCGACTGAAAGAAATTTGTAAGAATTGTAATTCGGTACGTATTCTATCAAGCCGGGGCTGGCTTATTTTCGTTGATGATGTAAAAGTAAAGCACGAATTCGGCACACAAAAACAAAAAAATGGTCGTTTTCACGATCCTTAACCGTCGAATGAAATGTTAAAACCCGCTATGGGACTGAATTTTAGAAGAAATTGTTGATGATCTCCAAGGCTCAAAAAAGGCTACAAAAAAGGTAGAGTAATGAATAAAAAAGATAAAAAAAGCCGACTAATCATGGTAAATATTTGAGTTTCCGGACTCATTTGATGAGTGATTACTACGCTGATTCAAAAATTCGTACTTTTCTAATTCGGTTTACAATAAAACATTTACCAAAACTGATTGTATGAGACGAATTTTTTGCTACGCACTTTTCTTTGCGATCCTGCTTCCGGATTTAGCAATTTCTCAAAGTGAACCTGTTGACACTGCTATGGTGGCCAAGATCAGAGACGAGGGCTTGAATCGTTCACAAATTGCAATGATTGCACATCAGATTACAGATGTGGCCGGACCGCGGTTGACAAATTCTCCTGGGTATAAACGCGCTGCTAATTGGGCTGTTTCTCAAATGAAACAATGGGGACTCTCAAATGCTGCTTTGGAAGCGTGGGGAGATTTTGGAAAAGGATGGGAACTTCAAAAAAGTTATATCGCACTCAAGGAACCTTACTATCAACCAATGATTGCTTATCCAAAAGCTTGGACAGGTAGCACTAATGGCCTAATCACTGCACCGGTAGTATTTCTTGAAAAAATGGATTCCGCAACTATAACAAAGCACGCTGCTGAAATAAAAGGCGCCATCGTTTTGGTTTCAGATGGTACAAAAAAAATAAAATCTGCATTCAATGCATATGCTTCACGATACAGCGACAGCCAACTGGTGAAGATGAATGATATGTATTGGTTCACCAGAAAAATGGTCGATTTTTATTTACCCATGATTGAAAGGCAGAAAAAAATTAAAGAATTTCTGGTTGCTCAGGGTCCGGCTGCACTCTTACTTGAGGAAGGTGGCGGAAGAGACGGAACCATTTTCGTAGATGGAGGACCGGAATATAAAAAAGATGTTGCCCCGGGTAAAACTTCAGTGGTGCTTTCAACTGAGGATTTTCTTCGAATACAACGATTAATTGAAGGCGGGACCAAAGTGCAAATTGAAATGGAAGTGAAAACGAATTTTGATAATGGAGATTTGCATGGTCATAATGTAGTGGGAGAGATTCCGGGAACGGATCCTGCACTGAAATCAGAACTTGTTATGTTGGGAGCACATCTCGATAGCTGGCATAGTGGAACAGGTGCTACTGATAACGGAGCAGGTTCCATTGTGATGCTTGAAGTAATGCGCATCCTGAAAACGCTCGGCATTCAACCAAGACGCACCATCAGGATTACACTGTGGGACGGAGAAGAGCAGGGGCTTTACGGATCATACAACTATGTAAAGAATCATTTCGCAGATGTAACCACGATGCAAACAAAACCGGACTACGATAAAGTTTCTGCATACTACAACCTGGATAATGGCTCCGGGAAAATACGAGGAATTTTCACCCAGGACAACGAACAGGTTATCCCGATTTTTAAAGCATGGTTAGCACCATTTGCAGATTTAGGAGCAAATACAATTGCAAATAAAAACACAGGTTCAACAGACCATCAGGCATTTGATGAAGTAGGAATACCCGGATTCCAATTTATCCAGGATCCTCTTGAATATGAAACGAGGACACATCACAGCAATATGGATACTTACGATCATTTGCAAATTGACGATCTTAAACAGGCAGCAGTAATTATTGCAACTTTTGTTTACCAGACAGCAATGCGCGATGCAAAAATTCCGCGCAAACCGAAACCCAATGCCGGTAAGTGGATATTTGACGGACTTGATTAATTTGAAATTTAAAAAATAAAAAACGACTAAGGACCATTCAAAATCCTTAGTCGTTTTTGTTTGCCTCAATGATTAATTTCTTTTTTCTGCCGCCGGTCTTTCAGGTTGCTTGAATCCTTTTTGTTTCACAAGGTTTTTAATTTCAGTTATTGCTCTTTCAAGCTGTGGGTCTGTTCCCTTAGCCATCGCCGTTAGATCTTCATCAACCTGGATATCAGGATCAACACCATGACCCTCTTTAAACCAGGTACCGTCGGGATTGTACATTCTAAATGAAGGAACAGTGATTCCTCCATTATCAATTAATGCAGGTACACCACTAATTCCTATCAAACCACCCCAGGTTCGTGCACCGATTAATGGACCCAAACCTTTTTTCCTGAAATAATCCGGAAAGGCATCGCCTCCTGATCCGCTCCATCCATTTATGAGCATCACTTTAGGACCAAAATGTGCGAATGGCGGCCATGGCCATGTGGCTCCATCACGAATGGCCCAAAATGCAAGGGGAGATCTATTCAACATCTCGATAAATCTATCCGGAATTTGTCCGCCATTATTAAACCTTTCATCAATAACCAGCGCTTTTTTATCCCATTGTGCGCTGAATTGGCGAATCAATTCATTTTGTCCGTCCACTCCTGTGCTGGGTACAAATATGTAACCTGCTTCACCATTTGTTTCTTCGTCTACTCTTTTCCGGTTGCTTTCGATCCATGCGAGATGACGAAGCCGGTACTCGTTATTCATTGTTTGCACGAGGGCAGTTTTGGCTCCTGTCCAGCTTGCCGTAGTATTGTAAGTAATTTCAACAGTTTTATAAGCAAGTCCCTGGAAAAATGCATACGGTTCCTGGGCCGTTGTAACGGGTAGACCATTAACCGCCAGAATGTAATTCCCTTCTTTGATTCCAACGCCTGGCATATCCAATGGAGAACGTGCTTCCGCATCCCATGCCGCACCACGAATAATTTTTTTGATTTTGTAATATTCTCCGTCTGCCTGCCAGTCTACACCCAAATAGCCAACAGTTTCTGATTTGGTCTCTTCCTCATCGCCACCACCTTTGTAAGTGTGCGAAGCATTCAATTCTCCAAGCATTTCTCCCAAAACATAGTTTACCTCTTCTCTTGTCATGGCACCATTAAGCATTTTAAGATACCTTTCTTTCACCAGGTTCCAGTCAACTCCATGCATAGCAGGATCATAAAAATAATCTCTTTCCATCCTCCAGGTATCCATAAAAATTTGCTTCCATTCCTTTGGGGGGTCAACTACCATTTCCATTTCTGCAATGCGAAGTGTTTTTTCAAATTTTTGCCCTTCATCTGGTTTCAAAATGGCAAATGTGTTTCCACGTTGGACAAGCATTTTAGTTCTGGAAGCAGACAACTGAAAATTGTCTGCAACATCCAAAACAGTTTTCTCTTCCCTTTTATCTAAATCATAAAATTTAATGGTACCTCTTCCACCGTCTACTCCGGTATTGGGATATTTAATATAAAGGATTTTGCCTTTTACGGCTGCAAGATTCCCATAGTTTCCTGAAGCAATAGGAAGCAAAATAAGCCTCGATTCTAATGCTGCCACATCAATATCAACAGGTACTACTTTAGGTTTCTTTTCTTCTGTTTTTGCATCCTTTGGAGGTTCTGGTTTTTTTGCAGTAGCTGTATCATCTTCTTTTTTGATTTCTACCTTATCATTTTTAGGATAGAGTACAGATGATCCTGACTCTTTCAAAACTATAGCAGCCACCTGGGTTGAATTGGCATACGTAAACGTATTGTCTAAGTCGCCGTAATAAGGTCTGAAAGTTTGATTTGTGAGTAGGAAAATATATTTACCATCCGCATCAAATACCGGGTTCGTACAATTATAATAGCCACTTGTGACCTGGGTTAATTTTTTACTTTGAAAATCGTAGAGAAAAACAGCCTGAAGATAATTACCGATATCGTGACTGTAAGTGAGCCATCTGCTATCAGGAGACCAGTTGCAACTAAATCCTTCAAGGGCTCCATGAGTCATTCGCATTCCTTTATCGATATCGATCGTTTGATTGCTCGTTACATCATAAATTTTTATAGACATTGCTTTGTCTATGAATGCAATTTTCTTGCTGTCAGGCGACCAAAATAAATTGTATCTGAACCCCGGACCATAACTCGTTAATTTTTTTGGTGGTGTATCTTTTTCAAGATCCTTAAAATATAATTCATACTCTCCTGATTCATCACTCCAGTATGCAATTGTTTTACCATCAGGCGACCAGGCCGGAGCCCTTTCAGCACTTCCACTTGTTCTGCTGATATTTTTTATATAACCATTTTCTGCAGGCAATGAAAATAAATCACCTCTTGCTTCAAAAATCGCTCTGTTTCCGTCTGGAGAAATATCTGTGTGTTGAATATAGTTTTGAACTGATTCCAATTTTGGTTTCAGGGCCATATCATCTGTAACGAGATTCACTTTCACTTCCTTTACCTGCTGATTTGCCAATTGGAAAAGGAATAGTTTTCCACCCTGTTCAAATACGATATCATCAGGTCCGAGTGAAGGAAAATGAATATCGTAATCCTTATAAGTTGTGATTTGCTGAAATGTTTTGTTGCTAAGATCATATCTCCAGAGATTCATTCTCACTTCTGGTCCGCGATCGGAAAGGAAATAAATGTAATGATCATACCACATGGGTAATTCGTCCGCTGCATCTGATGACGCTGAGATATTTTCTGACGCGAGTGATGTGAAATTGAAAATGTGGATATCTGCGTTCCATCCTCCGCGGTATCTTTTCCAGTTCCTGAAAACCTGCGACCGGAACGTGAGTGCCATTTGTTTTCCATCCGGAGAATATGAACCGAATTCAGCATAGGCTAATGGTAGTTTTTCTGTAGGCCCTCCTGTGGGAGCCACTGTATAAAACTGATTAAAACGTTCTTTTCCACTTTCCCTGATTGACGCAAATAATATTCTTTTGCCATCAGGCTGCCAGTCTACCACTCGGTCTGGATAACCATGTTCGGTTAGGCGTACGGGTATGCCACCTGTAGCGGGAATTGCATACACATCCTGGTTGCCATCGTAATTGGCAGAGAAGGCAATGGTCTTACCATCCGGAGAAAATTTTGGAAAACTTTCCACGCCAGGAGGTGAACTCAGGCGGACCGCTGTCCCTCCATCTTTGGGAACAAGCCACAAATCATTTGCATAAGTAAATACAATCTGGGTTTTGGAAACATCGGGATAACGAAACAGTCCCGCATCGATTTGTGCCTGAATGCCGAGATAACCAGTACAAATCAAGAATAGAATTGAAATTTTCTTCATGAGATTTTAATTGAATATTGTAATAATGAACATTTGTGAAGAACAATGCGTCCTGTATTTCCAGGACAATACGATTTATGAAAATACCCAAAACGGGATTAATTAGGAAGATGATTTTATGAACGGGGACAATTAATATTTCTGCCTAATTTTAAAGCAGGATCTATAAGAAATCCTTTGCGGTATGGTGAAATTTACAACGATACTTAAGCAATTCAGGGAACAGGGAGAAAAAACCGGCTGGACCTACTTCACCATTTCTTCAGCCCAGGCGGGAAAATTGAAACCCGGTAATAAAAAATCATTTCGCGTAAAGGGCAAACTTGATGAATATAAAATTTCAGGAAAAGCGATATTGCCGATGGGTGAGGGGGATTTTATTATGCCGGTAAATGCCACAATGCGTAAAGCAATTCGTAAGGGGAAAGGTGCTAGTTTGAAAGTGGAACTCGAGGTTGATGAAAAACCTATTATACCGCCCGCTGATTTATTAGAATGCCTTAAAGACGAACCTGAAGCTTTGAACTTTTTTAAATCACTCAACAAATCGCACCAGAATTATTTTGGTAACTGGATCAAATCGGCTAAAACCCAATCTACAAGGGATAAACGTGTGGCGCAATGCATTACTGCTCTTGGAAAAAAATTCAATTTTGGTCAAATGCTCCGTAGCATTAAACAGGATAAAATGGATATGATGGGAGAGTAGTCAAGGGTACCACTGTTACCAAATAATGAAAAGCTATTCCTTAAAAAAGATTACATTCAAATTCCAGTTCCTCTCAAATGGAGCTGTAGCAACCAATTAATCAGCAACCATTCTAATTATGAAAGTCTCCACATTACTCTATTCTGGATTAAGTTTTATAGGTCTCGCTATTTTTTCCTGTAAGGAAACCCCGAAACAGGAAACAAAAGTTGATCCGCTGGCAAATGCAATTCGTGAAAATAGAAATGGATGGGTATATGTGCACCTGAAAGGGTCGCCTTCCGAAATAGGTTACCAGCATGGGTACCTGCTAGCTCCCGAAATAGATACTACCATTCACGCGGTGAGTTATTATCTGGAACATGAGACCCATAAAGACTGGAAATTTTATCGTAATTGCGCATCGTCTTTTTTATGGAATAAAATTGACCGGGAGTATAAAGATGAGATTAATGGAATTGTGGCCGGGTTAAGGGAAAAGAAATTGAATTATGATAGCCTTGATATAACAGCGCTCAACGCATTAGAAGAACTTGCTTACTACTACGTACCACAATTGGCCGATAAAGAAAAACCAGGATCTGGTGACAATAAAGCTCCTGGAAATTGCAGTGCATTTATTGCGACAGGATCTTATACAAAAGATGGAAAGATTGTAATGGGTCATAATAACTGGTCGAATTATATTGTTGGACAACACTGGAATGTAATAGCAGACATAGTTCCTGAAAAAGGCAATAGGATCATGATGGATTGTATTCCCGGATTTATACATAGTGGGGATGATTTTTTGATCACTGGTAATGGCCTGTTAATAACCGAAACCACAATAACACAGTTTAAAGGATTTGATACATCGGGCATTCCTGAGTTTGTGCGGGCGAGAAAATCTGCGCAATACAGCAATAGCATCGATGATGTGATCAGAATATTTACTACGGGAAATAATGGAGGATACGCAAATGACTGGTTAATTGGCGACACAAAAACAAATGAAGTTGCAAAACTTGAATTGGGACTGAAATATTATAAAGTGTGGAGATCGAAAGATACTGCGATCATCGGATCAAATTTTGCAAGCGATCCGGAATTGATTGCGAAAGAAACTACTTTTAAAACCAGTGATCAAACTACTTCTCCAAATGCAAGAAAATTGAGGATGGAACAATTGGTGCTTGTTGATTTAAAAGGAAAGATTGATGTAGATAAGGGTAAAGAGATTGAGGCAGATCACTATGATGCTTTAAATAAAAATACTGCAAGCAACAGGTGTGTGATTTGCGGACACATAGATGAAGATATAAAAGGATGTGCGGAATGGGATCTTGGCCCATATTATCCTATGGGCGCGGTGCAGGGAAAAGTAACTACTGCTGATCTTGCTAAAGACATGAAATTTTGGGCGCATATGGGTCATCCTTGCGGAGAAAGTTTCATAGGAGCAGAATTTTATAAAAAGCATCCGGAATATGCATGGCAGTCGAAATATCTGAATAACATGATTTCATATCCCTGGACCCTCTTCGAAGGAAAGAAATAATATGAGATATAAGATATGAGATGTAGGATTTTAAAATATATATGCTTTTGTCTAGGTACTAGGTACTAGGTACTTGGTACTAGGTACTTGGTACCAGCTACTGAATATTCAATGACTTTCAAGGCTCTCGCCCGGCGAGGGCCTTTCATTTTCAGGATGATATGTCTGCAATTTTCAATGTGAATTATATGACATGAAAAAAATCAAAGTTTGCCCAACGGTTCACACTTACGCTGCGTAGTATAAATGTCGGATGGACGGATTTTCGATAGATTCCGCGTTTCGTGTATGGGTAACGTTTATGAACCTCCTCCGATCTTCAACCCAATTCATCATCCCTTAGAAAGAACAGCATTAAATTAACGTCTGCTTAACGGTCTGACTTAATAAAATATTCAACATAGAATTGGAAGGGCACAGTTGTTGTTTTTGATCCATACCCTTCTTTATATTTTTTTCTAATTCTAAATTGCAAATTGTATTGTTATGAAAACCAGATGGAAGCTCCTCAGCATTTTTTCTGTTATCCTGTTGACGACGATTCTTTTCAATGCTTGTAAAAAAGACAACTCTCTTCAGGGAACCATACCAGCAGGTATGCAAAAGGTTTCATTATTTCTTACAGATGGTCCTGGATTTTTCGACAGTGTTTTAATCGACATTAAATCAGTATCCGTAATGGTTGACACCTGCGACAGGTCAGACAGTACTCACGGTGGACGCGGTTGTCATCATGATGGATGGGATGATGATAATAATCAGGGCGGTGATCATGACGGAGATCACAATGGCGACCATGATGGTGACCACGATGTTAACCATCATAGCGTTCCCGATTCATGCAAAGTGTGGACTGACCTTCAGATTACACCAGGTGTTTACAATCTGCTTGATCTGAGAAACGGTTTGGATACTTTGCTTGCTTCAGGATTGGTTCCTCAAGGCGTGATTAAGTATATCAAAATCGAACTCGGGCCTAATAATTCGCTTGTGAAAGACAGTGTGAATTATCCTCTAAATCTGCCTCCTAACCATTCGACCATTGTCATAAAATTGAAAGGCAATGAGTGGGATTTGGCCGGACCAGGACATCTGCAATTGTGGTTGGATTTTGATGTAATGAGATCGATAATCAGACTTAGTGATAATCAATTCTACCTCAAACCTGTCATCTACTTATATGCTGTACGCGTTACCGGTAGTATACAGGGTATAGTAAAACCAAGAGATGCATTTCCTGTGATTTCAGTTTACAACGATAAGGACACTGCATACGCTTTACCAAACTGGGAAGGAGAGTTTAAAGTTAGGGGATTGAGTGATGGAGAGTATAATGTATTCATAAATGCATCGAACGGATACAAAGACACGACCATTACGGGTGTTTCCGTGACAGCCGGTCAGGTAGTGAAACTTAATCCGCTGGAATTACATAAGTAAACCGGGTATTTATATTGTGCGACTGGAGGGACGATTATCGTCCCTCCTTTTTTTTGAGCATTATTTATGGATTATAACCAGCAAATAACAAACGGGAAACTATAACCGCTTCTGACTAAGTGAATGATTTTGAACCCAGTTCAAATCAGGATCTTCAAGGTATTACTGCATATAGTCTAATTTATCTTATGTCAATTTAGTTCTGATATTTCCACAATCATTTAAACGTTTACTGTTGGTTACAATCTATTAAAGACTTAAAACAGCAAAACAATATTTTATGAAAAGAATTAAGGCCTCAGCCCTTGGAATAACAATTCTTTCTGTCATCGTATTCGGATGTAAGAAGGATAATAATTCGGGCGATAAACCCACGACCGAGGTTTCCACTACCCAGCAGCTTTCTATTTCAGATGACCAGGTCAATGATGGTCTGGCTACCGCATTTGATGCCGCTGATGGTACCGAAGATGGACAGGTTCAAATGCGTGAAAACGGTTGCGCAGTAGTTACTCTCGATTCCGTACAGAAAAAAATTACAATCGATTTTGGAACAGGATGTGTTAGTCCGGTAACTGGCCGTACACGTACTGGAAAAATTATCGTTGGTTACAATGGTTCCAGTTACATCAATTCTACGGAAAGAACCTTCCAGTTTGTGAATTATCATTCAAGAGATTCTGTATTGCTGAATGGAACATTCGTTATGAACAACATGACGTTTACTGCCAGCAGTATTGGATATACTCTTACTTCGAATAATTTCATCTTTACTTTCCCTGACCAGAAAACGCACGTGCTTACAACGTTTACACGCACATACAATATTGATCTGGGAGCTAACTTGTCTGATAACTCAGATAATGTGACCACTATTACGGGTGGAACAACCGGAGTAAACAGGGAAGGTGAAAACTATACACTTACTATTACATCTCCGGTAACTATTAAAGGAGAATGTACTGCAGCCTATAATTTCTACCCTGCATCTGGTTCATATGATGTTACAATTGGTAATAAACCAAAATTCACAATCTCATGGGGTAATGGAAATTGCGATAAGATAGTTTCCGTAACTTTCCTCGGCGCAACCATTGATGTGAACCTTTATTAATCGATATTTAAGTTCGTAGATTTTTATAGTCCTAAATCAATTGCCACCCATTGGGTGGCAATTTTATTTTAAAAGCAATTAATATTTCTTATTCAACCTTCGCAACCCGAAATGGTTTCAATTCAAAATGCTCCCACACTTTTTCTGTAATATAGGGCTCAGTGTCTAACCACTCCTGCAGACCCTTTTCATCTTCAAATTGCATAATCATTGTAGAGCCAATCATGTTGCCCTCATCATTTAATATGGCACCCCCAATGATAAAATTGCCTTTTTCTTTCAATTTACTTGCATTGGCGAGGTGATTCGGTCTCACCAACATTCTGCGGTCAAGAGCTTTTTCATCCTTTCCGTCCCATCCGTATAAAATGTATTGTTTCATATGCTGGTAAATTTTATGTGCTCCATAAACAATTATTTAGGCATAGCACTGTCAATAAACTGCACGAAGTCTTTTTTGAATTGCTGCAATGATGGTGTGTGGATATACATCATGTGCCCTGCCTCATAATAGGTGAACGATATATTTTGTTTCAGTTCTTTTTTCAGGAACATATGGTCCACTACATTTCTCGTGGCAAAATATGGTGTAGCCATATCATAATACCCATTGGCAATCCAAACTTTCATAAAACTGTTTTTGGTCATAGCATCTCTCAAGGTTTCCGCAACATTGAGGTATTTATCCGAGCTTAATTGCCATGGCCCTGGTCTTCCTGTGAGAATTTCGTAAGGAATTTCATTTTCATATTTCAGTGTGCGATGGATATAATCGTTTATCGCGGCGGCATATGGACCGTAAATTGTAGTATTGTAGCTCGGATCATAATCAAAGTTTTCACCAGCCTCGTCATAATCATATCCTGTAAATCTGCTGTCAAGCCTTCCAACAGTTTTTCCTTCTTTGCGAAGTAACTCTTTATTAAATCTGCCTACATAAAGTCTCAAATTGCTTTGGTCTATATAATCTCTCGATAAGCCGGTATAAGTTTGAAGTTTGTCTATAATTTTAGTTCTTTCTTCTGCGCTTAATTGGTCACCTTTCAACAATGCGGCTGAATATTCATTCATTGAAAAATTCTCAACTTCTTTCAAAAATGATTTCAGGTTGTTGTATTTGGGATCAATCTTCTTGTGATACCATGCTGTGGCGCTAAAAGTGGGCAGAATTAATGGAAAAGGTCGGTCATTACCAGGGCTCGTATCATCTGCACCAAAATCAAGAATTGCCGAGATAAGAATTACTCCATTCAGATATATGCCGTACCTGTTTTGCAAATAACCCGCCAGTCCAGCCGAACGTGTGGTACCATAGCTCTCTCCACCAATGAATTTGGGTGAACTCCAACGATCATATTTAGTTGTATAGAGTCTGATAAAATCTCCCACAAAATGCACATCATTCTCAAACCCTGTGAAATTACTCTTGTCTGTATTACCCGCAGGCCTGGTATATCCTGTCATCATGGGATCAATGAATACAATATCAGTTTTATCGAGCCATGTATATTCATTGTCGACGTATTTGTAAGGGGGCTGAATAGAAGCACCTTCATCGGTCATTAACACCCGTTTGGGCCCTATAGCGCCCATATGCAGCCAAAGCGATGCTGAGCCGGGTCCTCCATTATAAGCAAACAAAATTGGGCGTTTGGAATTATCGGTTTCACCGTCCTTTGTATAAGCAATAAAAAATAATTTTGCTTTTACAGAATCCTTCTCGTCCTTCATCAGCATATATCCTGTTGTTGCGGTGAAGCTGAGAACCTGTCCGCCTACCCGAACCTGCTGTTTGGTAACTACCAGATTGGCGTCTTTACTAACTGTTTTATCTTGCGCCTGTATGTTAGCCAATAAAACAGATGATAAAATAATTGCAAGAATGAATCTCATGTTTTAAAAAATTAGGATTGATGAATAGAAAATAAATATACAGGATTTCACGCGCCGTGCACTATGCTTTACCATTTATGGATGAATTACGCTGTTAATAAAAAATTAAACAAACGTTTGATTCATTCGATGTATAACCTTTAACTTTGCATCTCTTAAAAAGTATCCTAAGAACCGCTCTGTCCTTGCCCAGCCCTGACCGCCCACAATTTTTGCTTGCCACCTCAATTGTTATTGCAGAGTCGTCATTAACTGATGAAGATTATATAGACTATGAATAGAATTGCTTTTACGCAGATTTGCGCTTTATGTTTTAGTATCAATCTTTCGATTCACGCTCAAAATAAGAATGACTCCCTCTTGCAGGAAGCATCTCTGAAAAATTGTGTAGACTATGCGCTAACGCACCAGCCATCGGTTCAACAATCATTGATTGATTCAGCAATTACAGAACGAACCATTAAATCGAAGCTGGCAGACTGGTATCCCCAACTTAATCTTAATTATAACTATCAACATTTCTTTCAACTGCCCAAGAGCATTTTTCAGGGTAACATCATTACAACTGGATTGGACAATACATCCTATGCACAATTCGGACTAACTCAAACCATTTTTGACAGGGATGTTTTGTTTGCCTCCAAAAGTGCAAAAGACGTTCGCATCCAGGCACGTCAAAATATAGTGAATGATAAAATCGATGTTGCAGTCATTGTAAGCAAGGCGTTTTATGATGTTTTACTAACTCAAAAGCAAATTGAAATTCTTGATGATGATATTGTACTTCTTCAAAGGAGTTTGAAGGATGCCGAAAATCAATATAAAGGAGGACTGGTCGATAAAATAGATTTCAAACGAGCAACTATTTCGTTGAATAATGCTTTGGCTTCAAAACGGCAAAATGAAGAACAGTTGAAAGCTAAATATGCTTTCCTCAAAGAACAAATGGGTTATCCGCCATCGGGCCATTTAAATCTCATTTACGACAGCACGCAAATGTTCTCTGCAGTATTCCTTGATACTACCCAAAAAGTGAATATGGAAAACAGGATTGAATATCAAATCCTGCAGACAAGAAAGAGATTGTTAGAAGAAAACGTGAAGTATAATAAATGGAGCTTTATCCCATCGGTATCAGCTTATGGAAATTATAATTTCAACTGGTTTAATAATGATTTCTCCAAACTGTACAGTCAGAACTTTCCTACTTCATTTGCAGGCCTGTCTCTTTCATTCCCCATTTTCCAGGGCACCAAAAGATCACAGGAAATCAAGCAGGCACAACTCCAATTGGACCGGGCGGATTACGACGTGATTGCTTTGAGAAATACGATTAATACTGAATTTGAAGAAGCGATGGCGACCTATAAGAGTAACGTGTCCAATTATATCATTTTAAAAGAAAATCTGGATCTTTCTGAAGAAGTATATAATACGGTTCAATTGCAATATCGTGCGGGTGTTAAGACTTATCTCGATGTAATCGTATCACAAACTGATTTAAGAACATCTCAGGTTACTTATATAAATGCACTATACCAGGTGCTCAGCAGTAAACTTGATGTGGAGCGTGCCCTGGGTAGCATCAAATATTAGAGAATGAATAAACGCAAACTAATTATGCAATACAATTTCTTTCGGCCGGAATTATTAGTAGCTATGGTAATTCTTTCCAGTTGCGGGGCAAAATCAGATAAACCAGTTGCACCAGTTGTGCCGCCCGTTTCTGTAAATCTGTATAAGGTTTCGGTAGGCAGTGCAACTTATTCAGATGAATACCCGGCTACTATAAATGCACTCAATGAAGTGCAAATTCGTGCGCAGGTGGAAGGATATGTGACAGGAATTTATTTTAAAGACGGACAGCACGTAACAAAAGGTCAAAAATTATATTCCATCGATCATCAGCAGTACCAGGGATCATACGAACAGGCTGTCGCCAATTTAAATGTAGCAAAAGCTAATTTGGATAAAGCCCAAAAGGATGCCGACAGATATACAGAGCTGGACAAACAGGACGCCATTGCGAAACAAATTCTGGATCACGCGCTGGCAGATTTGCAAAGTGCCAAGATGGTTGTTGAAGCTGCCAAGGCAAATGTTTCAAGTGTTCAAACCAATTTGCGCTATTCAGAAATATCCTCACCGCTTACCGGAACTATTGGAATCTCACAAGTCAAAATGGGAGCGGCTGTTTCTCCCGGAACAACATTAATGAACACCATATCATCGGACGATCCTGTAGCAGTAGACATTGCTGTTAGTGAAAAGGAAATTTCGCGGTTTTCAAAACTTCAAAAGGCTGGAACCAAATTAGCGGACTCCATATTTACACTTCAATTACCTGATGGAACAATTTATCCGCATCCAGGAGAAATAAGTTTGATTGATCGTGCTGTGGACCCGTATACTGGAACCATTAAAACCAGGCTCGTTTTTCCAAATAAGCAAAGTGAATTGAAGGTGGGAATGAATTGTAATCTCCGCGTGAAAAATGATCATGCTGTTGAAAAAATAATGATTCCCTACAGGGCAGTTGTGGAGCAAATGGGAGAATATTTTGTATATGCCCTCGGTGATAGCAGTAAAGTTTACCAGAAAAAATTAGCACTTGGCGCAAGAATCAAAGATCAGGTAGTAGTGATTGACGGAATTAAAGCAGGAGATGAAATTGTAATAGACGGAGTGCAGAAAGTTAGAGACGGAGCCAAAGTTCTAACGGAAAAATCAAAACAGAATTAAGATAGATGAGGATCGGATTTGTTAAAAGGCATTTCCATCCAAAAAACAATAAGAAGAATTTATGATCGCGAATACTTTTATTCAGAGGCCGGTAACTGCGATAGTCATTTCCATTGTGATTGTGCTGGTAGGAACCATTGCGATATTAAACCTTCCCGTAAGCCAATACCCTGATATTACGCCGCCGACAGTACAGGTGACGGGAAGTTTTACGGGTGCAGATGCACTTACGGTAGAGCAAACTGTTACTACGCCAATCGAAACGCAGGTGAATGGTGTGCCGGGTATGAACTACATGCAAAGTAATAGTACCAGTGATGGAAGAACCACACTGAATGTAATTCTAAAAGTTGGAGCAAACCCTGATATAGCGGCACTGGATATTCAAAACAGGGTAGGGATAGCAACACCTCAATTACCTGATGATGTAAAACGGCTCGGACTTACAACACGTAAACGGAATCCAAGCATACTCATGCTGGTAGCCATGTTCTCACCAAACGGTACACACGACGTGAAGTTCATGGATAATTACACGAATATTTTTGTGAAAGATGCATTGCTTCGTGTTCCAGGTGTAGGTGATATTTTCACAAGAGCCGATGATTTCAGTATGAGAGTCTGGCTCAAGCCCGACAGGCTCGCTCAGTTGGGACTTTCTGCAAACGATGTGATACTTGCACTGCAGGAACAAAATCTCCAAATAGCAGCAGGATCTGTAGGTGCTTCACCTCAAAGTAAATCACAGGCATTTGAGTATACGGTTTTTACTAATAGCAGACTGAGCTCCGAGCAGGATTTTGGGAATATCATTGTTCGAACCAAACCACAGGATGGCTCCATAGTTTATATGAAAGATGTGGCTCGCGTTTCTCTCGGAAAATTCAGTTATGCGTCCAATTCTTTTGTAGATGGTAAAAGAGCTTCTTACCTGCTGATTTATCAGGCTCCCGGCAGTAACGCACTTGATGTTGCAGCAGGGGTGGTGAATGTAATGGACAATCTTAAAAAATCTTTTCCAAAAGATGTAGATTATGTAGTTCCCTTCGAATCTGTTTCTGTGGTAAAAGTTTCGATTGAAGAAGTAGTGAAAACCCTCCTCGAGGCATTGGGACTCGTTGTACTGGTTGTGTTCCTCTTCCTTCAAAGCTGGCGTGCGACCCTGATACCTGTGCTGGCAATTCCTGTTTCAATTATAGGGACTTTTGCGATGTTCATACCTCTTGGATTCACCATTAATACGCTGACACTCTTCGGATTTGTTTTGGCGATTGGTATCGTGGTGGATGATGCGATAGTGGTGGTAGAAGCGGTGCAGCACTATATGGATGAACAGGGCTTTTCTGCAAAGGAAGCAACTTTCAAAGCAATGCGGGATATATCAGGCCCCGTCGTGGCCATCGCGTTAATTCTTGCTGCGGTATTCGTTCCAGTAGGTTTCATTCCTGGAATTGTGGGAAGATTATATCAACAATTTGCGATTACCATTGCGATATCTGTACTCATTTCAGCATTCGTCGCACTTTCGCTTACTCCCGCATTGTGTTCGATCATGCTTAAACCAATGCACCTTGACAAAAATTCGAGAGGACTTAATAAATTCTTTTTTTGGTTCAACGAAAATTTCAGGAAGACTACTAATAAATATTCAGCCGGGGTTAGAAGAAGCATAAAAGGCGCACCATATGTAGTGATACTACTCATTTGTATTTGTATAGGAGCTGTTGTACTATTTAAGAACAAGCCAACCGGATTCATTCCTACCGAAGATGAAGGCCGTTTGTACATAACCTTTGAACTTCCTGAAGCATCGTCCACCGCCAGAAGTCTTGAAGTGCTGGATAGCATGATGAGTGTTTTGAAAGAGACTCCTGGAATTGCGCATTATGCAGCTCTGGGCGGATTAAACGTTATCAGCTTCGCTACAAAATCAAATAGCGGAACTGTATTTTGTCAGCTTAAACCATGGTCACAGCGCGAGGATAAATCACTTCAGCTTAGCTCTCTGATGTCTTCGCTTCAGAAAAAATTTGCTTCGATAAAAGGTGCAAATGTGATCGTGGTTTCGCCTCCGGCGATTCCAGGGCTCGGACAAACGGGTGGATTTACATTTGAATTAGAGCAACGGGAAAGCACAGACGATATCAAGCAATTTGAAAGGGTTGTAAACAATTTTGTAGCAGAGGCAAATAAGCGCAAAGAATTGAATCGTGTATTTTCATTCTTTACTGCACGAACTCCGGGTTACCAGCTTGATGTTGACAGAGAGAAATGTAAAAAATTAGGCATTTCGCTAGCAGATGTTTACAATACTATTCAAACCTATTTAGGAAGCCGTTATATAAACGATTTCACATTGTATGGAAGAAACTTCAGGGTAGTTGCTCAGGCCGATACAAACTATCGGGCAGATGTAAACGATGTTTCAGGCTATTTTGTACGCAATGCGGCGGGAAATATGTTGCCATTGAGTTCTTTAATTACCTATAAGGTAACAGAAAACGCCCCGCTTATATCGCATTACAACTTATTTCGCTCTGCAGAAATTAATGGAGGAGCAGGAGAAGGATATAGTAGCGGACAGGCAATTGATGCATTACGTGAAGTTGCAGATAAGGTTTTACCTGCCGGATATGGATATGAATTTTCCGGATTAAGCCGGGAAGAGATCAATGCAGGAAATAGCACGGTAGTTATATTTTCTCTTTCTATAGTTTTCGTATTCCTTTTCCTTGCCGCATTGTATGAAAGTTGGAGTGTACCATTTTCGGTATTGCTGGCTGTACCACTAGGCGCATTTGGTGCTATTCTTACACTCACTTTTATTCCAAGACTGAGTAACAGTGTATATGCGCAAATTGGATTGATCACTTTAATTGGACTTGCTGCCAAGAATGCAATTCTGATAGTTGAGTTTGCAAAAGAGAGGGTGGACCGGGGAATGCCGATTGTTGATTCCGTACTGGATGCTGTGAAGCTCAGGCTTCGCCCGATTTTAATGACATCAATGGCATTTATTCTGGGTGTATTGCCTCTTGCCTTTTCTTCTGGCGCAGGTGCCCAGGCGAGATCAACTATCGGCTGGACTGTTTTAGGTGGAATGATTGCTGCAACAGTCCTGGCAATATTTATTGTACCTGTATTGTTCGTTCTAATTTCTAAGATTGCCTATGGCAAAAAGAAATTGGAAAAATTGAGACTCAAGGCCGAAGAAGATAGCAGTCAGCCTGTGTAGGATATAGTACCAAGTACTTAGCACCTAGTACCTAGACACAATCGAAAATCCCAGTCGATACGCTATTCGTTGCAATCGGGCTAAAAACTACAAACAACAAACTATAAACCACGAACTATTTTACCTCTTCCTGAGATCAATATTGTGGTAAACGAATAATCTGATTGCATTGATGTTTTTGTATTTATTACCTGCAGCCAATTGTTGGAAGAGATTCATATAACCCAGTTGAACGTTTAATAATGGATTGATGTAATAAGCAAAGCCCAGAAAAAATCTGTTCTGATCGAAATAATTGTACACGATCTCTTTTCCAAAATTCACATGCAGTTCGTCGTTTACTACAAATGCCAGTGAATTTTTAGCAAATGCATTTTTTGAAAGAGGAAATGCGAGAAAGATATTGTAGCGAATTCTATAATTGAAATTATATCCTGGAGCCAGCGTGCTGTCATCCTGTATTTTTCTTTTGAATCGCTCCTCGAGTCTTACCCATTGCATCATCCTGAGTCGTTTATAATTATTATGCCATTGTATTTGCTGCCAGGGGCGATGTTCCGGTTGAGAAACTTGTTTATGGTTGTCTGCAGGGTAAATGGTCACGTATGCGTAACCTGCAGTCAGTTTTGTTTGCTGATTTAGATAATAAGTTAATCCCACTCTTAAGATTGTCTGGGAGAGGTCATTTGTAAAATCATCTTTAGTGCGAAGATGAAAATCACCCCATAATCCCCATTTATTACTTAATTGTGTTTGGTTGAAATAGCCGAGCCAGATTTGATTTAGATTTTCAGTTGTTTTAGTGGTTTGTGATGAGGCAGAATTTGTAATCGTAAAAAAAATAATTGCGCTCAACAGGCATCTCCTGACTTTAAAATTCATGATAAGTTATTTATAGGTTTCAATTACGGTTTGTAATATATAAAAAAACCCCCCTGTAGAAACAGGAGGGCCTCAACGATTGCTTGCCCTTTTTAACTGCAGTTACGGATGGAGTCGAACCACCATAAGAGGATTATACCACCGCCTTGCCGCTCAGCCACGTAACTCATTTTAATTTCAGTTTGAATTTTTTCTAAACTCATTCCCTGATTTCAGAAGCAATAATAGTTCAAGTTTATTAGTCTACCAAATTGATAGACTAATAATTTTTATTTTTTTAAAGCATTATTTGAAAAGACAATATATTCAGGATGGCATATTAATTATTCGGAGTTATGAATTCAAATTGTGAGTAATATTTACCACCTTTCGGTCCGGGCTACCCTCCGCAGCCAATTGGCTCTGCTTTAACAACCTGATTTAAAATATTTTACCCCGCGGCACGTTTTTAGATATTTGTAGATGTATATTTGGAAATAATTCTGTCCTTATCAAATAATAATTGATCCTATGTACCAACCTCAGGGCGTTACCGGTAAAGGAGCGCGAACACAAATGAATAGTGGTAAACCCGTACTAAACCTGATAGGTTTCGCTTCAGTAGCCTTACTGGGAGCTCTGATCCTCCCGTCCTGCGAAGCATCATTTTCAAAAGATAAAATTGAAAAAGCGGCCAGCGATACCATCGCAGCTCCGCCTGCAAAGGCAGTGCCCGCGGCACCTGTAATCCTGCCGATTGATACGTTGGCTTACGATAAAAAGAATCTGCAGCTTGCAAACGGCGATTCATCTGGCAGATGGCCAGTCAAAGCTCCTTATCCACAGGCTGGAGCTATACTTCCTTTTAAACGTGTAATTGCCTACTATGGCAATTTATACTCAAAGCGTATGGGAGTATTAGGTGAATACCCTCCGGATGAGATGATTGCCAAACTCAAAGAAGAAAAGAAAAAGTGGGAAACTGCCGATCCATCGACTCCTGTTATACCAGCATTGCATTATATCGCAGTAACCGCACAGGGCAGTCCTGGCAAGGGCAATAAATACAGATTACGCATGCCTTTCAATCAGATTGATTCTGTTTTGAATATAGCAAAAAAGATAGACGCACTCGTATTTATTGATGTTCAGGTTGCATTGAGCACATTGCAGGAAGAAATTCCATTGCTGGAAAAATATCTTGCCATGCCAAATGTACACCTCGGAATTGATCCCGAATTTTCAATGAAAACGGGTAAAAAACCTGGTTCTGTAATTGGTACTTTTGATGCAGCTGATATTAATTACACTTCTCAATACCTGGCAGATCTGGTGAAAAAATATAACATCCCACCTAAAATTTTGGTTGTACACAGATTCACTCAGGGTATGGTAACCAATTATAAACAAATTAAAACCCGTCCTGAAGTTCAGATGGTGATGGATATGGATGGTTGGGGATTCCCTGCTAAAAAAGTGAATACCTACAGGTGTTTCATAGATAAAGAACCCGTACAGTTCACAGGTTTCAAATTATTTTACAAGAACGATATTAAGACTGGAACCCCAATGATGACGCCTGAACAGGTTTTGAAATTAAAACCGCAGCCAATTTACATTCAATACCAATAAATTTTTTAAGAAGAGATTGAATTTGCCCGCGATTTTCGTGGGCATTTTTATTTGAATAGATGGAGAGTACCTAGTACCAAGTACCTAGACGAAAATATAAACTTATATCCTACAGCTAATATCACTACACCTTTAACTTCCTTCAACCTTCCTGCCTGCCGGCCTTGCTTCGCTGACCGCGTGCGCTAACCTGTGTGCCGAAGCGATAGCGAAGGTACAAGC